>JASBVU010000385.1 GCA_029960905.1 Thermoanaerobacterium sp. | reverse complement strand
TTTTAACGATGGATTTCGATATCCCAGTTTGGTTCATTATTTGCCCAAGCCATGCACCAAACATGACTGCTACATATGCAGCAGCAAGTTTTATAGCTCCTCCATCTATCACATAAGCCAACAACCCCATATCAACTTTAGTCTTTGGATCTACCATCTTTAAAGGAACACCCGCAATTAATGCTATTCCTATTGCAAGTATTGGCAAAGCTATCAAGGTAGGTAGTTTTCTCGTAACCATAAGCCCAGCAATTATTAGAAAAAGAACTAATATCAAAATTGCCTGCATTTATAAAACCCCCTTACAATTTATTTATCGCTTCTCTAAACAAACTAGTTGTTCTTTCTCAACTCCTTCTACGGTATTTCCTGTCACAATTGCACCTATCATTATCCCTTTTACCCCTAATTCATATAAGAATCTTACTTCTTCCGGTTCTATAATCCTTTGAGTAGGAACCACAACAGGTTTGTCAACATTTTCAACAAGCCTACCATATCTCATTAAATCAAATACATAAATTTTTTCTCTTCTATCATCGGGAAGAACATCAGCTTCTATTACATCTACACCTATTCTATTAACTGCCCTGATATGACCTAAATCATATGTTTCATTAACAGCAATCATCTTGTCAAGATTTGAATCAATCATATAAAGTGGCATATAATGGGCAAACATCGACAAAAAACTAAAGCCAATTTCTTCTATAATTTTAATTTCATCTTTACTTGCATATAACTGTGCGCCAGGAACAAGACCCACAGGCACATTGGCATATTTAATTATCTCTTCAAACACCTCTTTTTGTTCCATTACACCTCCAAAATTATTGCCACTCGCCGGATGATAAACATTGGCATGGACCTTTAACGCATCTGCACCTCCTTTCACAGCAGCCTGTGCAAATTCTAATTTGTTTTCAGGTAGACTAACTATTAACGTCATTTTGTTTGAATTAAGCAAATCAAGAAATTCCATAAAGTTACGCCTCCTGTATATTTATTATTTTTTTTAAAGTAAGCTTTGCTGCTTCTCTCATAACATCCTCATCTTTTGTAGATGGGTTTTTAATCACCAAATTCTCGCAAGATTTTGCCAGAGAATTAATAAGATCTGTCAATTTTAATATTTTACCATCAAATATAAAGACTTTTATATCCAGTAAATTTTTTAAATTGATAATAGCCACTTTTAAATAGTTACTTACTTCATTTATAAGACGATTTTTTTTCTCATTATTTAATATTTCAAACAAATTATCAATATTTATTGGAGGTATATTATCAATTTGTTCTTTTTCATGCTCCTCGATTATCATTATTAATGCTCTTTTTATTATTGATTTTATTGATACTACCTCGTCTAAGGTTGGGCCATTTTTACCTACGAGCATTTGTCCAATATTTATGCTAGTTTCCAAACGCTTCCCTTTTATAATTACTGAAGACTCTATGTCTTCATCTATTTTAATGTAAGCAAGATTCTCTCTCATATTTAGGTTTTGGTATTCTGCCATAGCCTTTAAATTCAATTCATCTTCCTCAACAACAGTAAGTCCCAGCTCCAAAGATAGGGACTGCTCTATTGTTATAAACTCTGAAGAAATAGATGTATTTAAAATTCCTCTCGGTTTTAAAATTTTAACATCATTGTTCAAACAAATACCTATGCCAAATATTTTTTTATCATCTTTACATATTTCTTTTTCAAAAGAAAAATAGCATTCTTTTATTTTTGCCTCTAATTTAGATATTTCAAAATAATCAAATTTAATCTCCTTCTGTGATATCTTATTCATAGAAAAATCAAATAAAGAAGCTATTATTTTATTTTCATCAACCTTGACCACTAAAATATATCCACTTTCAGGATTAAACTGTAGCATAATGGGCCTTCTGCCACCTGTAGATGTACCAACCCCGTTTTCTTTTATAATATTCTCCTCTATTAATTCGTCAGTCAAATCTGAAACAGCTGTTAAGCTTAAACCAGTATATTGCGAAATTTCTGTTCTTGACAATGCACCTTTATTAATAAGTGTTTTTAAAATTAACTTTTTGTTTCTGTCTTTTAATTCTTTTAAGTTGTTTTTTCGCCTCAATTTACTTTACCCTCCCTAACTTATTAAGAAGTTCGTAATAAGTTTATAAAATAAATTTGTATTATCTACTTACTACTTAGCAAAAAACAATTATGCCTTTCTTAAATAATGCTACATATAACTTCCTATATTCTGAAGTAAATTTATGTTATTTCCAACTTCTTATTATCTTAATTCCATACATTAATAATATATTCGAATAATATATTCGACATTATTTTTAAAATTCCTTCTTAAAATATATAAAAATATAAAAAATTTTACCATCAACCTCTCATCTTTTTGAAGCTTTATCACACTTCATATTATTTTGTCTCTCTATCCCGATTACCATCTCATTCTTATATAAATTCGAACTAGCAAACACACTTCCTTATTACCCATTCTCTTTAAGTTCGGTACGAGTCTTTGCCATTGCTAATATAACAGTTACAACTTCGGTAAAAAACCGGGCTCATATCACCCGGTTTTTTTAGTATTTTTACTTTTTACATAATTTATCATGCCACCTGCTATGAGTACTTCTCTGTTT
>JASBVU010000384.1 GCA_029960905.1 Thermoanaerobacterium sp. | reverse complement strand
CTCTTCTATCGCTTTTAGAATATCTTTTTGTTGATTGTATTTTTCGTAAAGAGATTCTATATACAAATTAAATTGTCTTAAATTCATTGCAGAGGTGCCTAATGCCTTATTCTCTTCATTTTCTTTTACTGTTTTTTCTATTTTATTTAAAATGTCAATTAATTTACTTTTTTGAGCTTCGTATTTTGAAATTAAAATTGCCATTTTTTCTTTTTCCATCTTTTGTTTTTGTTCTTTAATATTTAGAACTGTCTCCAAAGTATACCTGAATTTTTTCACATTATCACCTGTTCAAAATATTTTTTAGCATGTTTATTTCATCATTGAAGTCGTATTTCTCATTGGTTGACTGTTTTATGTAATTTATCATATCATCATGAAGCAAAATAGCTTCATCTATTTTTGAATTACTGCCTTTAGCATAAGCACCAATATTTATTAAATCTTCAGACTCTTCATAAACCGACAATATATTTTTAAACCTCAACGATAGATTTTTATGTTCATCAGAAACAATGTCATTCATAACCCTGCTAATACTTGATAAAACATCTATCGCCGGATATTGACCTTTATTTGCCAGCTTTCGCGACAATACAATATGTCCATCCAATATACCTCTTACTGCGTCTGTTATTGGCTCATTTAAATCGTCGCCATCTACTAAAACTGTGTATAAAGCTGTTATTGAACCATGTTTTGATGAACCAGCTC
The DNA here is from genome assembly GCA_029960905.1 of Thermoanaerobacterium sp. GTDB lineage: Bacteria > Bacillota > Thermoanaerobacteria > Thermoanaerobacterales > Thermoanaerobacteraceae > Thermoanaerobacterium. The sequence continues at coordinate 1,930 of JASBVU010000384.1, read as the reverse complement.
TTTCTAAAAGCTTTGGAAGAACGGAAAAAACTGATGGAGTATAACCTCTTGAAACAGGGGCTTCGCCTATTGATAATCCAATTTCTCTCTGAGCCATAGCAAACCGCGTGACAGAATCCATCATAAGTAAGACGTCTAAACCCTGATCTCTGAAATATTCTGCAATAGACGTGGCCACCATAGCTCCTTTAACTCTCATCAATGCCGGAGTATCAGATGTAGATACAACCAATATAGATCTTTTTAGCCCATCCTCTCCTAAGTCCTTCTCAATAAATTCATTCACTTCTCTTCCTCTTTCACCTATTAAAGCGATAACATTAATATCAGATTTTGCATTTCTGGCTATCATTCCAAGCAAAGTGCTTTTCCCAACACCACTACCTGCAAAAATTCCTATTCTCTGCCCTTTACCACAAGTAAGCAAGCCATCTATAGCTTTTATCCCTAAAGTCATTACTTCACTTATTCTCTTTCTTTCAATCGGGTTTGGAGGTGTATTGTTGGTACTGACTAATTTTTTAAATTTTATAGGTCCCTTTCCATCAATTGGATTGCCTAAAGCATCAATAACCCTTCCCAACAATTCTTCTCCCACGCCAATCTTCAGTTTTTGCCCTGTTGATACAACACTATTGCCAGGCCCTATTCCATCCATATCTCCTAAAGGCATTAAATAAACTTTATCATCTTTAAATCCCATTACTTCCGCATAGATGGTACTGCCGTTTATCGATCTTATTTCGCAAACATCACCAATATTTGATATAGGGCCTACACTTTCAATTGTCAAACCAACAACTTGACTTACTTTGCCGTAGTATTTAACAAAATTTTTGTCTTGCAATATGGCTTTACACCTATTAACAAAATTACTATTGCTCATTTAAAACACCTTTTAATGCTTCTTTAATGCTTTCTATCTGAGTCTTCAATCCAGAATCAATCATCCCTGATGGCGTTTGTACAATGCAATCATATTTATCAAGCGAAATGTCTCTTACAATATTTACATCATCAATGAATTTCAAACTCTTCAACAACTTATCCTTGTTTTTAGTTAAAAATTCATAATCTTCGTCGCTAACTCTAATAGTTACCATGTCAGATGCTTCATAATTTTCTAAACCTTTTTTAACAAGATTAATTACTAAATCTTTGTTTTCTTCGACGTTAAGATCAATTATCTTTTTTACACAATAAATCACAGTTGAAACAATGTCGCTTTCAATTTCCTTATGCAAATTTCTTTTTTCACCCACAACCATTTCTTTAATCTCTCTTGCCTCAGCTAGTATATCCGTAGTTTGACTTTTACCATCTTCAAGCCCTTTATTTAATCCATCAATATAGCCTTTTTCATATCCTTCTTTATATCCATCTTTCTTGGCGCTTTCCTTTATTTCTTCAGCTATTTCTTTGGCCTTCCTTACAAGATTTTCTGCCTCATCTTTAGCAGATTTGATAATTTCATCCTGAATAATCCTTATCTTTTCAAGTCTCTTTTTAAATTCCAAAAATTTTACAGAATCATCCATATCAAGTTTATCATTAGTAAGCTCATTCACTTTTTCCACACGAGGTTTTTCAATAACCACAGGAGATGAATTTATGCAATCTTCATTTCTAAGTATCCTATACAATTATTTCATCACCTCCACCCCTTGAAATGACTATCTCGCCTGCTTCTTCTAATCTTCTTATAATATTGACAACTTTTTGCTGTGCTTCTTCAACATCTTTTAATCTGACAGGTCCCATGTATTGGATGTCTTCTTTGATCATGTCAGCCAACCTCTTGGACATGTTGCTGTAAATAACCCTTTGTACTTCTTCATTAGAACCTTTAAGCGCAAGCGCAATATCGTGATTGTCTACTTCTCTTAAAACTCTTTGTATAGAACGGTTATCTAAGGTTATAATATCTTCA
>JASBVU010000383.1 GCA_029960905.1 Thermoanaerobacterium sp. | reverse complement strand
ATTTTGCTATCCATGAAAGATGCAAAGCCAAACAAAGCACACTACATATTAGCACAACTGGAACAAGATGGGTTTATATCCTGTATAATTACTCAAAACATAGATAATTTGCACCAAAAAGCCGGATCAAAGAAAGTATACGAAGTACACGGCCAGACAAGGACAGGAAGCTGCATAAATTGTGGTGCAGTAGTCCCGATTGATTTGCTTGAGTCAAAAGTATCTAAAGGCGAAATTCCACCCAAATGCGACAAATGCAGTGGAATTTTAAGGCCAGATGTTGTAATGTTTGGAGATCAGATGCCGGAAGATTTTGAAAAAGCATGGCATGAGGCCGAAGACAGCGATTTAATGATAGTCATTGGTTCATCTCTCACGGTGTCACCTGTAAACTTTCTTCCGGGACTATCAAAGCATCTTGTCATAATAAATAAGTCAGAGACACCTGAAGATATAAGAGCTGATGCAGTTATAAGAGAATCGGCAGGCGAAGCTCTAAGCAAAATCGTAAAATGCTTAAAGACATCGCAACAAGACTAAAATTCATTTGACAATGTATATGTTTCAGTGCTATTATAAATAGGTAAATTATTTATCACGTTTGGAGGAAGATATAATGGTAAGAGGTAAAGTAAAATGGTTCAATGCTGAGAAAGGTTACGGCTTCATAGAAAGAGAAGGAGGTTCGGACGTATTCGTTCACTACTCAGCAATTGAACAGGATGGTTTTAAGACTTTAGAAGAAGGACAGGAAGTTGAGTTTGATATAGTGGAGGCTGAAAAAGGGCCACAAGCTGCTAACGTTAAAAAAGTTTCTTAATCGTGAGAATCAACCCTAACAGAGATGTTAGGGTTTTGAAATATAGATGAGAATATATGATTAATTTAAAAGAAATATTAGTATTGATTATAAAAACGTTTTATTGTAACTTAAGGGTGGTTGAGTTTAATGAAAAATAAAGAAAAAATCTTCATTGAGTTGAAAAACCTGTCAAATAGCCTTGATATAACTAAAAAAAGGGGTTTGACTGCAGAAGAGATTGCTGCCAGGTTAAATATCAAAAGAAATGTTGTCAGTCATTTTTTGAATGAATTGCATAAAGAAGGTAAAGTTATTAAGATAAATACGAGACCAGTTTATTTCATAGACAGAGAATTTTATGAAAAGCAGTCAAATTTATTTAGAAATAAAATTTCTGATTCTGAATCACCTATAAAGATAAAAAGCGATGATCCATTTATAAAATTAATTGGATACAACGGTAGTCTTAAGACACAAGTAAAACTCTGTAAATCTGCAGCATCTTATCCGCCAAATGGTTTACCTATTCTACTGATTGGTCATACAGGTGTTGGGAAAAGTTTTATTGCTCAGCTTATATATGAATATGCAAAATCAATAAATGCTATCGAAAAAAATGCCCCTTATATTATATTTAATTGCGCAGAATATGCTAACAATCCCGAATTATTATCAGCTAATCTATTTGGTTATATAAAGGGTGCTTTTACTGGGGCTGATAAAGACAAAAGTGGACTTTTAGAAGAAGCCGATGGTGGCTATTTGTTTTTAGATGAAGTTCATAGGTTACCGCCAGAGGGTCAAGAAAAATTATTTCTATTTTTAGACAAAGGATTATTTAGAAGACTAGGAGAAACGAGTAATTGGAGAACTTCAAAAGTTAGGTTTATATTCGCAACAACCGAAGATCCAGAGCAAAGTTTGACAAAGACTTTTTTAAGAAGGATACCATTAGTTGTTAATATTCCATCACTTTATGATAGACCTTTACATGAAAGGTTACAAATGATATATAATTTTTACAAAATGGAATCTAAGAACTTGGGGATGGATATATTAATAAGTAAACAAGTGTTAAATGTGTTGCTTAGAACAAGGATTTCCGGCAATATTGGGAAGATGATAAATGTCATAAAATATAGCTGTGCTCAGGCGTATAATCAAACGTTAAAAGACAAGATGAAAATATTGAGAATTCATTTGTACGACTTGCCGCGGGAGATACAATCTGATACAGATGATATGCTCAAGAGCAATTTTCACTTTAATGGAATGTTCATTTCACAAAACAAAATAGACGAATACTTTAAAGATGATTTAGAAAATGACAAGCTGATAGGCGGAATAACAGAAAAAATATTAGATTTATTTGATAGATATAAGGACGGAGCATTAAATATAGATAAGTTAAAAAATGAGTCTTTGTTGTATTTAAATCAACTTTCAGATATGGTTGTATTTAGTAACAATGAAAGCCGTATAGATTCTGTGGTATTTAATGCAATAAAAAACGTAATAGACAATGTTTTAAATATTATTGAAAATAACTATGGAATAAAATATTACGGAAATACGACAATTGTATTGACACATTTTACAAGCAGGTTATTGGAGAACATGTCTCAAATTTATAAATATGACTCTATTAGTGTCGAAAGTGCGATTGATGTATTAAAGAATATTTTTCCAAAGGAATTTATAATAGCTAATAAAATGGTTGAACTTATCGAAGTTAATCTGGATGCTAAACTTGATCGAATAGCTGTAATTTATTTTACACTTTATATTAAAAGTATGAATAAAAATGATAATACAAACATTATAAATTCGATAATAATTGCACATGGCTATTCGACTGCAAGCAGTATAGCAAGC
>JASBVU010000382.1 GCA_029960905.1 Thermoanaerobacterium sp. | reverse complement strand
GGCACAGCTTATAGATATGGCGGTTATAGTTGTGTATGGATTTGGATTAAGCTACTTGTTCTATAGAACCCTTGATGCTATAATGGGTATAAGAGTTAAACCGGAAGACGAAATTGCAGGGCTTGATTTGCCGGAAATGGGCGTTTTAGCATATCCTGATTTCCAATTGACGCCTGTTGTGTACTCGGATGGAGTGATTGAAAAGAATATAAAAAGTCCAGAAGTTTTAGATGATGTTGTACTAAGCAAGGGGGTAAAATAATGAAGAAAGTTGAATGTATAATAAGACCAGATGTTTTGGAAGAAGTAAAGTCAGAGCTTAATAAGCTTAAAATACACGGAATGACGGTGTCACAGGTTTTTGGTTGTGGACATCAGAAAGGCAAAAAAGAGATTTACAGAGGAGCGGAGATTGAGATAAGTCTCCTTCCAAAAGTTAAGATTGAGATTGTGACAGATGATGGAAGCGTCGAAAACATCGTAGATGCTGTTACGAAAGTGGCCAGGACAGGCAATGTAGGCGATGGAAAGATATTCATATACGACATACAAGACGCCATAAGGATAAGAACCGGTGAGCGTGGAGAAAAAGCGATATAAAAACCTTTAGTGAAATTGCTAAGGCTTCTACACGAGAGAAAGTGTAGGAGCCTTTTTGAAAAAATTTTTCAGAAAGATGGTGTTAATATAGTTTGTACAAAAAATTAGAAAAATACGAACTATATAATAGTGTTGACTATTGATAAGCTTTCATAAGTTCAGACACTGTTACAAAAGAATATCCCTTAGATTTGAGTTTTACAACTATTTGTGGCAGTGCTGCTAACGTTTCTGAATTGCCTTCATGCATAAGAATAACTGAGTTAGAAGATGTCATCATTTATCACTCCGATGCGCCAAATAAAAGATTACTCTTATAGCATAAACCAAATTACTTTAAAAATCAATTTTTAGAAATAAGTTAATTGATGCTGTATCGACAATTGATAAAAAATTTGACATCTTCTATAAAAAATTTTAAAAGTTTTTGCCGATAAAAAAGTAAAATAAAAAGGTTGGAGGTGAAAATATGGCAGGCTCTATTGACACAAGTTATATGTATATGATGTATCCTTATCACAGCGACTACAGTTATCTTTTTAATATGAGCAATCCGCTGACTTCAATGCAAAATATTGTTCCAGATAATATATTTCAAATTGCACAACAAGCAATGTATACAAATATTGAGAACCAACAATTGCCAATGCAAACGACAAATGCTCTTGTTATGTTAAATAGTTATGCAAATAATTTAGGTGAGACAGCATCACAGTTGCAACTTACGTCGCCAAACAATGTTTTTAATCAGATGGTTGCTACATCCAGTGATCCAAATTTCATAAGTGTATTAGCTCAAGCAGGCGCAACTGCTTCTACTTATAGTGTCTCTGTAAATCAGCTTGCCATGGCGCAGCAAAACATTGGGACGAGTTTGGCAAGTAATAGCGTTACAAGTCTTACACCTGGAACATACAGCTTTACAGCACAAGTTGGTGGTCAACAGTATAATATATCTTTCAATGTCAATCAAGGAGATACTAATCAAACTGTCTTAGATAATATGGCCCAAGCAATTAACTCTGCAAATATAGGAATTACGGCTGTTGTAAATAACAATTCATATCTTGGTACGAGTCAGTTAGAAATAAATGCAAATAGCACTGGAACAAATAATGCATTCACATTGACAGATGTTAATGGCAATGCAGTTTCATATACAGGTGCAAATACAGTATCAGTGGAAGCAACAAATGCAAATTATACTATTAATGGAGTCAGCAATACATCTCAATCAAACACAGTAAATATTGACAATAACAATTTGACCATAACATTTGCTAAAACTGTAAGTAATGCTACAGTAACAGTAATGCCTGACACGCAATCTATAAGCGACAGCATAAATAATTTTGTCAATGAATACAACGAGATGTTAACATATGCAAATCAAAACCAGCAATATATAAGTCCTCTTGTAGTTTCAGGGCTTACTCAAAGTTATGAATATCAAGCATCAAATTTACAAGCTATTGGAATTACTCAAAATCCAGACATGACTTTCTCAATAGATCAAAATACTTTAAATAATGCAATACAGAACAATTTTAGTACTGTTCAAGCAGCATTTGCTGGTTTTGATGGATTAGCTGTAAATGTAGGTCAATTTGCTGGGCAAATAGCTGAGAGTCCTCTTACAGACTATGCAAATGAAGTGATGCCTACAGTTAATAATAATATGGGGATTTATAATTCAACTGGAATGCTTGATGCATCCTTAATTCAAACAATGCTGATGCCATCTGGTCAATTTATAAATTCATTAATTTAATAATGAGTTTAAGAAATCTCCCATCTTTTAGAGGTGGGAGATTTTTTTACATAGAACAAAAATTTAGCTATTTAAATGATAATTAAAATACCAGAAACCAATGGTGTATAACTACAAATGCTTTGGCAAGATAAGTACCACCAAGAATTTTCACATTTTTACCCTTTCGTCATATACTACAAACAGATGAAATTCAATATCAATCAATATAGCTACCCTTATTATTTATTTTCGAAAGGGGCTGATTTGATGTGCGGAATAGCAGGATGGGTAAGCTTTCAAGAAGAGTTGTTAAATAGAAAAAACA
>JASBVU010000001.1 GCA_029960905.1 Thermoanaerobacterium sp. | reverse complement strand
AATATATCGTTGTATTCGCATCTTGATGCCCAAAATCTGGCAGTTTCTAATATCATTTCGATGCCATATCCAAGCATAAAATCTATGTCATCTGTAGCTCTGTAGTACTCAAAAACAGCGAAAGCAATATCAGCAGTTATATGGTACTCTATATCTCCAGTCCATATCCTCACGGGATTACCTTTATAATCAACACCCCATTTTGGTGTCTCCTCATTCCCTGTGTCAGCAGACTCCCATGGGTATTGAGCGCCTTTATATCCATTTCTTATCGCATTCTGTCTTGCCGCATCTAAAAGATTGTATCTATACATAAGAAGTGTTTTAGCAGCATTTGGATACACGTATATGAAAAATGGAAGCATAAATATTTCTGTATCCCAAAAAACATGTCCTTTGTATCCTTCGCCATGGAGAGCTTTTGCTGCAATGCTTACCCTAGAATCACTTTCGCTAACGGAGCTCATCAAATGAAATACATTAAACCTCAAAGCTTTATCTGCCTCATCATCACCATCAATCTTAATATCCGCAACCTTCCAAAGTTTTTCATATATTTCAATGTGCTTTAAAAGTTCTTTATCTATACCCTCTGAGGCAAAATTATAAACATCTTTCTCAACTTCACTTTTAATCTTTTCTTTAGATATATCCCTCGATGTGTAAGTTGAAACAAATTTTTCTACTTCAACAGTTTTATTTTCAATTGCTTCAAATTCATAGTATTCTGAACATATTTCACCTAACGGAGCAAATCTTTTATGCTTCACTATATTGTTTCCGTCATCGCTGCAGTAAATTTTTACATAAAAGCCCGTTCCAATTCTTGTATCATCATCTCTTGTAGCTGTTTCAAGGTAACAACCACCATTAACAAAGTTAGTATTTTCAACAATGCGTAAATGCTTTGTCTTATGTGCTGGATTTTCTTTCGAATTTAACACAGATCCATCAATTATACTTTCCACAGAAATAGTACCACTATGATTCACAGGTGTTATAAATAGTTTTATCGCAGCACGATGTACATTATGCTTGCTTAAAAATCTGTATCCTTCTATACGGGTAATCATTCCGGAATCATCTTTTATCGTAATGCCTCTAAACAGGATTCCACGCTTCATATCTAAAACCCTAATAAAATCTAAAATTTCACATTTATCAAGATTCAAATTTTTGCCATTAATGTATATCTTTATGCCAATCCAATTTTGTACATTGACTAATTCTCTTACCTGAGCTTCCGACTTATCAAAAATCCCAGCAATAAAGTTGCCTGGACATTCATCATCAGAGCCTTCTTCAAAACTTCCTCTTACTCCCATATATCCATTTGCAAGAGTAAAATTTGTTTCATACCTTTGATTTAATTTTTTATCATATCTGTCCTGCGAAATAAGCCATTTATCATCACTCAATAACTTATTTATATCGTCAATAAATGTATATCTAGCCACATGTATACCTCCTGCCAAATAAATGCATCCGAAACGTTTTGGTAATACTGCAAAAAAAATTATATTTTTTTTGCAGATTGTCTAATAACAAGCCTATGGGGTACTACGATATGTTTCGGTTTTTCGCCTTTAATTATTGATATAAGATGTCTTGCTGCCATATAACCTATTTTATAATTTTCCTGTCGTACAGTTGTCAAACCTGGAGTTATTAATGATGCTAGTTCAATGTCATCAAAACCAACTATAGATATATCCTCCGGAACCCGCATGCCAAGATCCTGTGCAGCTTTTAATGAACCTATAGCCATCAAATCCGAAGCGTGAAAAACTGCTGTAATTTCAGGATTTTCAAAAATCATCTTCCTGAAACAATTATATCCTCCATCTTGCGTAAAATCATCAAACACAACATATTCATCTTTATAAGGAATATTGCTTTTATAAAGTGCTTTTTTATAACCTTCTAATCTTTCAAAACTCACCGCAGCATCGTTATGACCGTTTATAAAACCGATATTTTTATGCCCCAATTTTACTAAATAGCTTGTTGCCTCAAAAGCAGCCTGCACATTATCAGAACTTACATAACCGACTTTGTCATTTAATATAGGAATATCTATTAGCACAGTTGGGATCTTTGTGTTTTTTATCTCATCTATATATGGATCGCTTAATTTTAGACCTTCCACAATGGCACCATCAACTTTTCTGTCATTACATAATTTTTCATACGGTGTTACATCTTGTGAAGCTGGATCAACCGTATACAATATAAGGTCGTATTTATCTTTTCGTAAACCAGCTTTTATACCTGCCAATATCTCCAGAAAAAACGGATGGTACGCACCAGGTTTAATAAGTTCTGAAACCACCAGACCAACTGTGTGAGTTTTGTTCGTCACTAACCCTCTTGCAATAGAATTAGGAGAGTAGTTTAATTCCTCAGCTATTTTTTTGATTTTTTCTCTAGTTTCTTCACTTACATCCGGATATCCGTTTAAAGCTCTAGAAACTGTTGTCACAGAAACACCTGCGTATTTTGCAATATCTTTTATAGTAACTGCCATTACGTATCCACCTTTTCCAAAACGTTTTGGTTTAATTTTATTGTATACCATTTCTTCTTATATGTCAAGTGAACATTTCTAAAATTTTTTAATAAAATTCCAATTGTCTACAAAGCAATTATTTGCACTTTTGACAATTGGAATACCTAAAATTATTACACTATTTCAATTCTCTCTCATTGATACTGCCATCTGTAATGCGTCAACAGGTCTAAAATTATAATTTATATAGTATACACTTGATTCCTTTGTCCAATAAATGTTAGTTGTTGTTTTACTTTTAGACACGTTTACTACTATCAAACCTTTGTTAAGCGGCACAGGTAAATTATAGTTTTGCAGATATTTTACCATTTGCTTTGCTAAATCAATCTGGGGCTTATCAGTAGAATTGACTTCAACAGTCCACCTGCCTTCTCTCCATTGTACACTGTACTTACCTCTTCCATAATATACTTGACCCCAAATAAAGTCTTTATAATTAAGCCTTTGGCTGTTTTCATCAACTATAAAACCGTTATTCTGCCGAATCGCATTGACATAATTTTCTGCATCAACATCTGAGCCAAAAAGAAGACCTCCAAAATCCCCTAAAATATCGTTGGCGCTAATGTTGGGTGGATCTATTTTGGTGCTTTTTAAGTCGGATGGTTTATCAGCCATAATCAGATCCACATTGTAACTATCGTTAAACTTTCCCATTTCAGGCACGGCAGTTATATACATATTTTTTTTATCTTCCGGCAAAGGCACAACAGTAGGAGCATAAATCTTAATTATTGCATTGCCTTCAATGTCTTTTAAAGCATCTATGATAATCGGATTTACATATTCAATATTTTTTTGATTATTGTCCTTTCTCGCAGGATACTGCTGTTGCCACGTTTGACCGCCATCAAGTGTGCTTAATATTATTCCATTGCCGTTTTTCGTTGATGCGATCCAGCCATTGTAAGTATCTACGAATGTCATTGGAATAGGCCCTTCAATTATGCTTTCTAAATCAAATTGTGGAATAGGATAACTACTCCACGTATTTCCGCCATCGGTAGTTCTCGATATTAAAATCTTATCACTATCATTTTTCGGATTTAATCCAATGGCAAAAGCAGTTTCTTTATCAACAATGTTTATTGAGCTTAAATATGAACCTAAAAAATTATTGGTTTTATGGCTTCCGTAAAAACCACCAAAATTTCTTTCCTCCGCTAAAGCAGTCCAACTTTTTCCACCATCCGCGGTTTTTAAAACCAGGTACGGCTGTCCATCTGATGTGGTCCATTTTCCTCTATAAATAACCCATATATTGTTTACGTCTAATGCAGAGATCTCTACATCCCATTGACCTTGCAAATATGGATTATAAACAAAATTCCATGATATTCCACCATCTCTAGTATAATATATACTATTATTGTACGACGCAAAGCCATGGTACTGATCGACAAAATCATAGGAATCGATTTTTATTTTAGTATTTATGCTTTCCCACGTCTGTCCTCCATCGTTAGTGATGTAAAGTTTACCTCCATACGTGCCATAGCCTCTATCTACCGTTACAAACTTTATGTTTTCAATGTTCAAACTCATTTTAGGCAATTCAATCCATGTTTTGCCACCATCCGTCGTTTTCAAAATAGATTTGTCAGATGATACAGCCCAACCATAAATAGAATTGACAAAATCAAATCCTATTATGTTAAAAGAACCTGTATGTTCAACCGTCCAGTTTTTACCTCCATCATTTGTAGACAAAATAATTCCCTGTCCCCCAGCCCATCCATCTTTTCCATTTATAAAGTAAATTGCCTGAAGGCCAAATTTGGGCACATTATTTAGATTATAGCTGAATTCAATATTTTTATTGATTTTATACGTAGTATCGTTAATGCCATTTTCCTGACTTTTGTTTATGCCACAAGCTGTTAGAAAAAATATCAATATTAAAAATGTCACTGCCAATTTATATGATAATCGCCACATAGTCGTGACTCCCCTTTTTATCTTTCTAAATAAATTTTAACAGACATTTAAAAGAATTTTATTAAAAAATTATTAAATTTTGATGCCGTATGGACATACCCTGATACAGATTCCACAAACAGACCCTCGCCCTATGTGTTTAAAGTTTTTATTCATGTATTCACTGCATGCATGAGCATCAACAATTTCCTTTCTATCCATTCCGGCTTTCCACAATCTGCCGTGCAGTGCCATGGCTGGACAACTTCTTACACATAAATTGCAATCGCCGCACTTGCTTTCAGCAATAGGAGTACCTGACTTCAATTCAAAATCAGTCAATACTGTGCCTAACCTTACTCTGGGTCCATATTTTTCAGTGACTAAAAGCCCATTTTTCCCGATCCATCCCAATCCAGCCATGGTTGCAGCAGTTTTATGCTGAAATAACCCTGTATACTCTCCAAGTTCTTTTATGGTCTGAGATGCAGGCACAGCTAATGCGTTGTATCCCCATTCTTCTAACAAAAGCACAGTTTTTAGTGTAATTTGGTCTATCAATGTATTTACAGAGCGATAATGATGAAAATACGTATAAGTAGGTTTATCATCAATTTCATTTATTATCCTATCTGACAATTTTATTAAAACAGTTATACCATATTTTAAATCTTGCAAACTTTCAGGAAGCACATCTCCAAGATACGAAAATCCAACATCCGATGCACCCCATTCTTTAATTTTTTCTAAAATAATTATCTGTTTGTCCATTCATATCACCTTTCGTTTTTACTACAAAATAATTTTAACACATTGTCGCTAAGTAAAAAAAGAATAAATTGCATATTTCTACGCAAAATTAGATATGGGAATAATTTTTCGGAGGTAAAACCATGGCAAGAGGAAGTTGGAATGATAAATCAAAAGTAGTGCCTGAAGCACATCAGGCACTGGATAATTTGAAATATGAAATAGCAAAAGAGCTAGGTTTGCCAGTAAAACAAGGATCTGAAGATTATTGGGGTACACTTACATCCCGCGATTGTGGCGCCGTTGGGGGACACATGCTAAAAAGGATGGTGCATTACGCTGAGTCCGCTATGTCAAATGGTGTTAGCATAAGCAGCGAAAAAACAACAAAAATCGGAAATGGCGCAGCAGGCAGTGAAGCAGAATATATGAATAGATAACAATTTGGAGAGTATTTAAAATACTCTCTTTTTTTAATATATATTTTGTGTTAGAATATAAATAGCATACAACATGTTGTGAGAGGTGTAAAAGTTGAGTTATGAAATTCAAGAATTAGCAGAAAACAAACTGATAATTTTGTACATTTTAAATAGAATAGATATGCCTATTACAGGTGAACAAATAAACAGAATAATTTCTGACAACAACCTTATGAATTACTTTTATCTTCAGCAATACTTAAATGAATTAGAAGAAAGCAATTTTATAGATCTTAAAGAAAACAAATATGTATTGTCTGAATTTGGATTAAATGCATTAAAGTTATTCTTTAAGCACATTCAGGAAGAAACAAGAAAAAAAATAGATGAATACATAGTCATAAACAAGGAAAAATTCAGACAAGAATCACAATATGTAGCCACATATTATAAGAAGTCTGACAGAGAATACATCGCAAATTTACAAGTTGTAGAAAACGACATTGTTCTTATAGAGATAAATTTAAATTTAGTCAATGCACAACAAGCAAAGATTGTATGTGACAATTGGAAGCAAAAATCAAATGACGTATATAATTATATTATAAAAGCCCTTACGCCTCAAAAATGAGACCATCGGGCTCTTTGCCAACTTCTATCTTTCTTTCAATTTTAAGATTTTCTATATCTACTAAAATCAACTTATTTTCACCAGAAACTGTTATTAATGCGTAGTTTTTAAATACCCTTACATAAACCGGCATATAACCGCAAAAAAGTTCTGTACGTTTTTTTGTGCGTAAATCAATTTTCATCAATGTGTTAGAGCACGAATTTACAACAAGTATATAGCTTTTAAAAAATGCAACAGATATTGGCAATTTCCCACACCTAATATCATCGGCAAATGTATCATTAATTATGTCATATACAGTTATAGAGCCATCAAGTCCTGTCTCTAAATACGAGTTTGCTACAAATAGAAATTTTTCATCGTCTGATAAACACATTCCGTATGGTTTTGATTTAACAGACAATGTTTTTTCTACGTGCAAATCAATTGGATTTATCAATGAAATTGAATCAGAATACGTATTTGATACAAAAATTTTATTATGCTTCTCGCTGTACACTATAGATTGTGGCTGAAAACCCACATTAACCTGCTCTATTATCTTACTTGTCATTATGTCAAATACGCTTAGACAATCTGCATCACCATTTAAAACATATATGCGATTATTTAAAATCATACCATCGTTTGGAGATGGTCCAATATACACAGTATCATGCAATTGAAAGTCATCAATGCTAATAATGCTTATTGAATCATCAAACACATTTAGAGAATAAAGTTCTTTTCTGCTGCTATCAATAAGCAATCTATGGGGTCCTTTTTGCGGCATGTGGAATTTATCACTCTTATAAGTAAAATCATCATTAATTAACTTAAGAAATGCCTTTGTATGATTTTCACCAATATAGCTTATTGTGTCATCACCTTTGTTGGCAACAAATATTTTCAATGTTCATCCCCCCATGCATATGCTAATTTATAATATGCACGGAAGACATTAATGCCACAAAAAATGGTCGGGGCAACAGGATTTGAACCTGCGACCTCACGGTCCCGAACCGCCCACTACCTCTGCGCCATGTGCTTAGGCATTTACAATTTTATCACAAACAGGATTATTATATCAAGTACAATTTAAGAATTCGGATTCTTGATTCATCAAATATATATGATCTTTTGTATAAATCCTTTATGTCGTACTTTATATGTTCGTCTCTCAATTCTCCCAAAAGTCTTAAGTATTCTTCCCTTGCAAAATCATATTTTAATTGTGCAAGCTTTGTTTTAAGGTAGTTGTCTTTCTCGACCCTTTCAAGGTATAATTCCTCTCTTTAACCTCTTCAGTGTATCTATCTCCTTGTAAGATCTGCCATTATATTCCATACAACCTTCTGGGACTGTAGTTTTTATATTATATTATAGTCTTTATTATTTTATTACCTTTTAATAGGTCTGACATGCCCTATCATATAAAGTGAACCACAAAAAAGTATCAAATCTTTTATTTGCTCTTCATAATTGCTAGTTAATAATAATCTATCTTCAAAAATGTAAATGGATTCAATCTTTAATTTTCAGCTAATTCTGCCGTATAGCTCTGTCGCACTGGTTTTGTCGTTATTACAATGTCTGCCTTGGGACTATTAACCCAAGCATTTTGTCTGTGTCTTTGTCTTTCAGCATTCCAATGACAAGTACAAGTCTTTCATAGGAAAACAAGCTTAAGGCATTTTAATACTGACATGCCTTGAGGGTTGTGAGCACCAGTCTATTACACGTAAATGATCTAATGCCTTCAATCCTGAAGTAGAAATCGGCAAGGCCCATCTATAGCTTCTTCAGTAATGTTTATGCCATGATCTTTAAGTTTTTCTACAGCCATTAAAGCCAATGAAGCGTTATAAATCTGGTGTTTGCCAATTATGCGTATTTTAAGATTTTTGTAATTTTTATAATTAAAAATCTGATAGTCGCTGTTGGACTCTACTATTTCAATATCACTAATATTTAAAACAGATAAAGATGCATCTTTAAGACTCGCTACTCTTTCAATCACCTGCAATGCTTCATCTTTTTGATAAAAACTTACTACAGTTCCATTCTCTTTTATTATTCCAGCTTTTTCATAAGCTATTTTTGCCAAAGTATCTCCCAATTTGTCCATATGATCATAATCTATCGTGGAAATCACAGACACTAAAGAATTATCAATGACATTAGTCGCATCAAAGCGTCCACCTAATCCTACTTCAAGCACTACAAAATCAACATTTTCATCGTAAAAGTATTTAAATGCAATTGCAGTAATCAATTCAAATTCTGTAGGGTGATGATACCCATCATCCAACATCTTGTCAACAACATCTTTTATGTATTCAACGTAATCTGCCAATTTATTCTTTGGAATATTTTTATTGTTTATCCTCATTCTTTCTTCAAATTCTTCCAAATACGGAGACGTGTAAAGTCCCACTTTAAATCCAGCATCTATCAAAATGCTATTTATAAAGGCACATGTAGAACCCTTTCCATTAGTACCTGCTACATGAATAAATTTAAGATTTTTTTGAGGATTTCCCATACGCTCAAGTAAACATCTTATGTTTTCAAGTCCTAATTTTATACCAAATTTATTAGTATTGTGAATGTATTCTATGGCATCACTGTAATTCATGTTATCATCCTCCGAAATTCAAAACCCCAGACAAGACATTTGATTGTCTGGGGATGTTTTATAGAAATAATCCCATCATTATTTCATCTACGTATTCATTTCCGATTTTAAATTGTTTCTTTCTGCGTCCTTCTTCTTCAAAGCCGTATTTTTCGTATAGATGTATGGCATTCGCATTAGAGCTAAATACACTTAAGCACAGCTTTGAGTAACTTCTCTTTTTAGCCCAATCAATGGCGTATTCAAACAGTTTCGAACCAATGCCTATATTCCTGTATTTAGCATCTACGCTTATGCCAATCTCACCTACATGTTGGACTTTGGAAGATCTGCCACCATAATATCTAAAAAGCGTAAGACAACCGACTATTTGTCCACCATAATCAGCTACCAAAATCAAGTCTTTTCCGCGGTCAAGCCGTTTTATCATTTGTCTTTCCTCTTCTTCTGTCCATCCTGGCTCTTCTGAAACCATGTATATCTTCTCTTTTCCAACACTCTCGATTAGCTTCACTATTCCTTTGGCATCCTTTATGTTTGCTTCCCGTATGGTTAAAGTCGAATTTTTTTCTATCCTTTTGAATAGTGTAAACACCATATTACCTCCTTCAGAGGCATCAAAATCATTTCATCAAATACTCAATACGCTCATCAAGATTTTTAAGCATTTCGCTGTATTTTTCGTACTTTTCTTTTTCAGCGTCTACAACATGCTTTGGTGCCTTACCTATAAACTTTTCATTTTTAAGCATTCCTTCAGCCCTTTTTATTTCGCTTAAAACTCGCTCTCTTTCCGATTTTAGCCTTTCTATTTCATCTTTTATGTCAATCAAATCTTCAAGAGGCATTACGATTAATGCACCTTCAATTGACCCTGACATGGCTTTTTGTGGTAGCATATCTTTGTCCTTAATATACATCACTTCACTGGCACCAGCAAGTTTAGTAATATAATTCTCTCCATCTTTAAAAATTTTTATAACATCTTCTCTGTCTGTATTGATTATAACCCTTGCCTTTTTTGACGGTGCTACAGAAGCCTCTGCCCTTAGATTTCTTATTGTCTTTATTGCATCCATTATTAGTATAGTATCTTTTGCTTCTTTTTCAAAAATCAAATCTTCCCTGTATTCAGGCCATTTGCTAAGCATAATCGTCTCGCCTTCATGCGGTATATTTTTAAATATCTCTTCTGTTATAAACGGCATAAAAGGATGCAATAATCTCAATGTATTATCAAGCACATATCTAAGTACAGACTTCGTTATCTTCTTTGCTTCCAAATCATCACCATAAAGGACAGGTTTGCTAAGCTCTATATACCAATCGCAGAACTCACTCCAAAGAAAATCATACAATTTTCCAGCAGCTATTCCTAATTCGTATTTCTCCAAGTTTTCTGTCACTTCTTTTATCACATCATTAAGTCTTGTTAAAATCCATTTATCAGCAATGTTGAGATTTTCCAAATAGAGAGATGTATCATCACTTGTAAGGTTAAGCATAACATACCTTGATGCATTCCAAAGCTTATTGGCAAAATTTCTACTAGCTTCTACTTTATCATCGCTAAACCTCATGTCATTTCCTGGGGCATTACCAGTTATAAGTGTAAATCTCAGTGTATCAGCACCGTACTTTTCTATTATTTCCAGAGGGTCAATGCCATTACCTAAAGATTTACTCATTTTCCTGCCTTGTGAATCCCTTACAAGTCCGTGTATCAAGACTCGTCTAAAAGGCACTTCTTTCATGAATTCCAAGCTCATGAAAATCATCCTGGCTACCCAGAAGAATATTATGTCATAGCCTGTTACCAGCACATCTGTTGGGAAAAAGTATTTAAGATCCTCAGTTTCTTCAGGCCAGCCCATCGTGGAAAAAGGCCATAGCGCTGAACTAAACCACGTATCAAGCACATCTTCATCTTGATGAATATTTTTACTACCACATTTTTCACAGCATATAGGATCGTTTTTAGAAACATTCACATGCCCACAATCATCACAATACCATGCTGGTATTCTGTGACCCCACCATAACTGCCTAGATATGCACCAGTCTTTGATGTTCTCAAGCCAATTAAAATATATCTTTTCAAATCTTTCAGGTATGAATTCTATTTTGCCTGTCCTTACAACTTCAAGTGCTGGCTTTGCCAGAGGCTCCATCTTGACAAACCACTGCTTTGATAAAAACGGCTCCACTGTTGTATGGCATCTATAGCAATGGCCAACGCTATGATTTAAATCTTCTACCTTTAACAAAAGGCCCATATCTTTTAGCTTTTCAATGATCTTCTTTCGCGCTTCATATCTGTCAAGTCCAGAGTATTCTCCACCATTTTCATTTATCGATGCGTCTTCATTCATTATGTTTATGAAATCAAGACCATGTCTTATTCCTATTTCGAAATCATTTGGATCATGTGCAGGAGTAACTTTTACAGCTCCTGTTCCAAATGTAGGATCTACGTAATCGTCACCTACAACCGGAATTTCCCTTTCAACAATTGGCAATATAAGAACTTTACCTATAAACTGTTTATACCTTTCATCATTCGGATTTACAGCTACTGCCACATCTCCTAACATTGTCTCAGGTCTCGTAGTAGCTATTGTTATATAACCTTCTTCACCTTTTACAGGATACTTTATGTACCAAAGATGTCCTGATTCATCTTCATGCTCTACTTCTGCATCTGATAATGCAGTTTTACAACTGGGACACCAGTTTATTATCCTGTCGCCACGATAAATAAGTCCTTTCTCGTAAAGGGAAACGAAAACTTCTCTTACAGCTTTCGACAGCGCTTCATCCATTGTAAATCTCTTTCTCGTCCAATCGCAGGAAGAGCCTAATTTCTTTAACTGATCTAAAATCCTGCTTTCATACTTTTCCTTCCATTGCCATGCTCTCTCTAAAAATTTTTCTCTCCCTATATCTCTTTTGGTAAGCCCAGTTTCTTCCCTGATTTGGTCAAGAACTTTAACTTCTGTAGCGATGCTGGCGTGATCTGATCCTGGTATCCATAAAGTTACAAAACCTTGCATCCTTTTCCATCTAATTATTATGTCTTGCATTGTATTATCTAAAGCATGACCCATGTGCAATTGTCCTGTGATGTTTGGAGGTGGTATTACAATAGTAAATGGCTTTTTGCTTAAATCAATCTTTGGCGTGAAATAGCCTTTTTCCATCCATTCGTTGTATATTCTATCCTCAAATTCCTTAGGATTGTATGTCTTAGAAATTTCCATCTTTATCTCCTTTCGATTTTATGTTTTGATAAAATAAAAAAACCTTTCCCAAAAGGGCGAAGGTTTTCCGCGGTACCACCTTATTTTATAACTTAAGCTATATCGGGCATACCCGTTTAAGCCTACTTAAGTTTCAGCTTACTTGCTCCAGTGCTACCTTCAATGTACTCAACAATAAGGAAACCTTTCAGCCTTGGGAATCCATCTCTTTTATCTGGTACATTTACTCCTC
Organism: Thermoanaerobacterium sp.; assembly: GCA_029960905.1. Classification (GTDB taxonomy): domain Bacteria; phylum Bacillota; class Thermoanaerobacteria; order Thermoanaerobacterales; family Thermoanaerobacteraceae; genus Thermoanaerobacterium. Next base: position 8,167 of record JASBVU010000001.1, on the reverse strand, counting down.
ACTATCACAGCAAAATATTTTATTAATATTAATATATACATTAACTTACAAATTGTCAATATCACTTATTTGTAAACTATATTAAAATATTTAGTTGACAAATATCCTCTGTATTTGTATAATACAAATAAATTATTCTTGGAGGTGAATTTTTTGAGCAACTACAATGCAAAGCAATCTTTACCTTTAAAAAAATTGACATTGGCATCTATGTTTGCATCAATCACTATAGTGCTAAGCTTTATAAGCATACCACTGCCATTTTCGCCTGTACCAATAACAGGTCAAACACTGGCATTAATGTTATCTGGAAGTCTTTTGGACCCAATAACAGCTCTTTTTAGCATGATTATTTATCTTGCACTTGGGGCAATCGGCATACCTGTTTTTGCAGGGTTTCACGGTGGCATAGGAATACTGTTTGGACCTACGGGCGGATACTTATTAGCTATGCCAATTGCATCCTTTGTCACATCTATGCTATTAAAATCTGGAAAGATAAGCTTTTTAAAGCTGATTATTTCCAATGTAATCGGTGGCATACTGATAGTCTATATTTTAGGAGTTTTACAATTAAGCGTTGTAGCACAATTAAGTCTAAAAAAAGCAGTTCTATTAGGTGCACTGCCTTACATACCAGGTGATTTTATAAAAGTTTTATTGTCTTCATATTTAGCTTTAAAGTTGACACCAATATTAAACATAAAAACTGAAAGATAATACTTTCAGTTTTTATGTGCCTTCATATTCACGTAAAATCTTTAAAACTGATAGCACAGAAAGCCCTGTTTTTTCAGCTATTCTTTTCACGTCATCTGATTCGGGATGGGATTTTATAAGTTCTCCATTAAGATAACCCATTTTGACTCTTACATCTCCAAATGGAGTCCTAACGACTTTAAAATTTCTGTCAAGAGCATATCTATCCACTTTATACTGCCTAATGCCAAATGTAGATGTCTCTTCGAAAATTACTTTTCTTAGGATCTCTAAATTTTCTTCCTTGCAAAGCACTGACAGCATATTGGCAGGTCTTTGCTTTTTCATAAATATTGGAGTAATATAGACATCCAACGCTCCATTTTTTAAAAGTCTATCAAATATGTATTGATAATACTCCGGACTCATGTCATCGATATTCGTCTCAAGGACATAAATGGTTTCTACTTTTTTTTTAATTCTATCGTACCTACAATTGTCCTTAATACGTTTGGCACTTCAAGATCTTTAAATCCAGCACCATATCCTATAGAATCAAATTTACACTCTGGTATCACTCCAAACTCATGAGCCAATGTTTTAGCTATTGCCGCACCTGTAGGCGTCACAAGCTCACCACATACTCCGTTGTCGTAGACAGGTATGCCCTTTAGCAACTCTACCGTAGCCGGTGCCGGAACAGGTATAATGCCGTGCTGACTTTTCACAAACCCAGACCCTAAAGGCAACTTTGAAAAGACGATTTTATCAGGCTTTATCATATCTACAAGCACAGATGTCCCGACTATATCAATGATAGAATCAACTGCTCCTACTTCATGAAAGTGAACTTCATGAGGCGGCAGTCCATGTACTTTTCCCTCAGCATCTGCCAGATTGCGAAATATCTTAAGGCTCATTTCTTTTACATTATCATTTAACAAGCTTCCATTTATTATGTCTTCAATGTCTTTCATTGTCCTGTGATGGTGATGTCCTTCATCAAAGTCGACTTTAAAGGTATTTGCAGTTATTCCATTCTTCTGCGTTGTTCCAAATTTTAAATTGTATCCGCTTAAATGAAGCTTACTTAACTCATCTTTAAATTTATCTACATCTATGTCATGTCCTAAAAGAGACGAAATTGTCATATCTCCTGAAATTCCCGCAAAACAATCAAAGTACAATAGCTTCATAATAGCTACTCTCCTATCTTATTTATTAAACTTGCCGAATACGCTGCGCCAAATCCATTATCAATATTAACCACGCTGACACCACTGGAACATGAGTTAAGCATAGCAAGAAGCGCCGAAAGTCCATGAAAATTAGCACCATATCCAACACTTGTTGGCACTGCAATGATTGGACATGCAACAAGTCCACCTACAACTGTAGGCAAAGCACCTTCCATACCTGCAATACATATTATGACTCTAAAGCTCCTTAATTCATCAATTTTGCTCATCAATCTATGAATTCCAGCCACACCTACATCATATATGCGTTTTACGGAATTACCCATAAGTTCAGCGGTTACAGCCGCTTCTTCAGCTACAGGAAGATCAGATGTGCCTGCTGCAACAATTCCTATTACACCTTTCGTCTTTTTTATTTCATCTGTTCTAATTGATATTATCCTCGCTGCATCGTAATAAACAACCTTATCGCATACTTCTTTTACTGCCTCAAAATGATCTAAAGATGCTCTTGTACCTAAAACATTGCTGCCTTTTTCATACATTTTCAATGCTATTTCTCTCACTTGTTCAGGAGTCTTTCCTTCGCAGTATATAACTTCTGGGTATCCACGCCTTACCTCTCTATTGTAATCTATTTTTGCAAATCCTAAATCTTCGTAAGGAAGCTTTTTTAATGCCTCAACAGCTTCTTCCAATTTAATTAAACCATTATTATATTTCTCAAGTACATCTTTTATAAAACTATCGTACATCATTTATCAACTCCGCCACAGCTTCATTCATGCTGCCTGTTCTGTACCCTTCAAGATCCAGTGACACGTACTTAAAGCCTATCTCTTTCAATTTTGAGACGACATTTTTTCTGATAGATTCGTCCAACATCATGTTGATCTGACTTTGATTAAGCTCTATCCTGGCAATATCCCCATGATGTCTTACTCTAAAGCCAATAAAGCCTAACTTTAAAAGATATTCTTCTGCTTTATCCACCATTGACAATTTCTCATCTGTTATTTCCTGCCCATAGGGAAAACAAAGAAAGACATGCATATAGTTTATTCCATGTTGGAAGTCCCAAAATTTTAGACATCTCTCTTATGTCATTTTTGGTAAATCCACACTCTAAAAGAGGACTTTTTACGCCTAATTCCCTTGCTGCACGCCTACCAGGCCTGAAGTCCCCAGTATCATCGTAATTTGTACCATCCAGAACATACTCAATGCCTTCTTCTTCTGCAACATTCTTAAGCTTTGAAAACAGCTCGCTTTTACAGTAGTAGCATCTATCTATAGGATTTTTTGAAAAACCTTCTATCCCCAACTCCTCAGACCTTATGACTCTATGCCTTATACCTATTTCTTTAGCTAATTCCTGCGCTTCTTTAAATTCCCTTTGCGGATATGTAGAAGACGTAGCAGTAACAGCTACGCATCTATCTTTCAACACATCATAGCAGACTTTTGCAAGAAAAGTGCTATCAACTCCTCCTGAAAAAGCTATGACAGCGCTTCCAAGTTCCTCTATGTACTTCTTTAAATTTTCGTATTTTTCTTCTAGTTTCATAGTCATACCCCCTCAAAAAAATATAACACAAAAAACTTGAAAAACAAAACTCTCAATATTAATATGAACTACTGCTTTTTATTGTAAAGCCTAAATTCTATTGAATAAATAAAAAAGGCTACAAGTGCTAATAGCAGCGCTATTATCATAAGCGTAAGACCGTAAGGCCAATCAAATATCGAAAAAATTATAGCTACATAAAAAAGAAGTGTTGCCGTCTTTCCAAATCTATTAGCAGGTATTGTAATATCTTTTCTTTTATACAAAATAAATGCACCTATTATCATTGTCACTTCTTTTACAATAACAATCAAAATTATAAAGAATGGTATTATCCCTTTAATCCAAAGGCTTAATAAGACAGTTATAATCATCAACTTATCTGCCAGTGGATCCATCAATATGCCTACCTTCGTTATCTGGTTGTAATGACGGGCAATATATCCATCAAGCACATCAGTAAGACCAGATACCAAAAACACGACTGCAGCATAAATATTCCCATTATATATGTAAAAAAAGCTGTAAACAAAAACAGGTATAAGCACAAATCTAATCAATGTCAATGTATTCGGTATGTTCATAAAAGCACCTCTTAAACAAATATCGCTTGTATTGTATTATATTATTTATTTGACAAAAAGTAAATAAAGGCCTTCAAGGCCTTTACACAATTTTACCGTTTAATCCTATCTCAAAAACAAACTCGTTGTCGCACTTTTTACCATCATTCATTTTTTCTATATACTTTTTCAATATATCAGCTTTAGCGTGAACTTCTAATATCCTGAATTTCTTCAAAAGAGCTATACTTTTTACAATAGAATTCATAGCATCGCTAATCACATCATCACTTACATTTTCACAATCATCAATGTAAACATACATGCTGCATCTTTTAAGCTGCCAGTTGATATTGTAAAGTCCACAAAAACCTATGTTTTCTCCTTCATTTGTCTGCAGTATAAATATTTTTCTGTTTTTCCCAAAAGGAATATTCAATACATTTTCACTTTTTCTAGATACCTTAAACATATCTATCAAAAATTTCACTACGTCAACATCTTTAAGCCATATAGAAAATGACTTTTTGTCCATCTTTTCCACATCTCTCAAAAATATCTTTTCAGCTTTCACATTAACACCACCTATATATTATTATTCTTTATAAATTTTAAAAATCCTTCTTTCTAAAAGTAAATAATTTTCGACAAAAATGATTCCAAATAATTTTATAAATTACTCACTTAATATTGAAGGAAGATTTCCAAGCTTGTAGAATATATATATCGAGAGGTGATAAAATGCAAGCAGCTATTATAAAGGATATTCAGCTTTTAGCAAATCCAATTTTAGATTATTTTTTTATAGGTATAACAATGATGGGAAGTTCGTACTTTTATTTTTTAGCATTGCCTTTATTTTATTGGTGCATTGACAAAAGATTTGGGCTTAAATTAGGGTTAGTACTTTTGTCATCCATATACGTTAATACAGTAATAAAAAATGTGACTATGGTTCAAAGACCAATTGGATACCCTGGTATCAGATCGATTTTTACACAATCCGCTGGCGGATATTCATTTCCCAGTGGCCATGCACAAGGCACAACTACGTTTTGGGGCACAATTATGTTTAAATACAATAAAAAAAGCATAAAAATTTTAGGCGTCGCTGCAATAATACTCGTCTCCCTTTCGCGGTTGTACCTTGGCGTTCATTGGCCTGTCGATATAGTTGGCGGAATTTTAATTGCTTTATTAATGATAATAGTTGCAGAGCTTGTAGACAGCATAATAGTAGAAAGCAAATACGACACAAAGCTTATATATAAAATAATTCTTTCAATAATTGTGCCTTTAGGATTGATAATTTTGTTTCCGTATAATGAAAACTTCGAATACATGGCATTAGCATCTGGCACAACGATAGGATATTTTATTGACGAACATTACTTTAAATTTACCGTAAATAACGCGATTAAAGTTCAAATAGCAAAATTGATCATTGGTTTATCAATTTTTATAGTGATATTAATTACTTTAAAATATTTGCTGCCGTATGCAGAAATTTTCAATTCATTTAGATATTTTATTGCAGGACTATGGATTTCAATTGGCGCGCCATTTTTATTTAATAAGCTTAAGCTTAACAAAAAGACCTTATAATACTTGGAAATCCAAGTATTATATTTTTTCTAATACTTCTTTTGCATCGATGGGTGAATTTAAAAATTCTTTTAAATCAAGTCCAGTATCAATAGCTTTCTTTACCTTTATAGAATAACTTATGTCACCTATGAGAATCGCTCCTATCAGTTTATTTTCTTTTACAAACAATTTATAATAAATATCTCCATTTTTATATCTGTAAGTTGCTGCACCATCATCGAAAATATCCCCTGATGAAAAAACATCCACACCTGTTATCTTTAATGTACTCGACGGAAGGACTTCCTTGTACACTGTCTTAACACCAACGGCATTTAAACCTGCTGTTTTACCTTGTGCTAATGCGACAGTCCAAAGCCCATATATTTTCCCATTATACTCAGCAACATCACCTGCCGCGTATACATTGTCAATATTTGTTTTCATGAAATCGTCAACCAAAATTCCTTTATTGACTTTTATGCCTGAATTACTAACTACATCCAAATTAGGCCTTACACCTGCCGAAAATATTACAAAATTAGCATTAATTTTATTTCCATTTTTAAGCACAACGCCATCTATAGGATCACCAGTTATCTCTTCTACTTCTACACCAAGCACAAGGTTTATGCCACTATCTTCAATAATTTTTTCGATAATCCTTGAACCTTCTTCATCAGACTGTTTAGGCAGTAATCTCGGAAAAAATTCTATAACCGTCATGTCATAACCAGCTTGTCTTAATGACCATGCCGCTTCAAGTCCTAACAATCCTCCTCCAACTACTATGCCTTTTCTCTTACCATTTATATAATCATTTAATTTTTCCACATCATCAAGGCTTCTTACAGCATAAACACCTTTTTTATTGTTTCCTTTAACCGGAGGAACAAAACTATGACTTCCAGATGCGATTATGAGAACATCATATTCTAAAATACTGCCATCATCCAGTTTCACAATTTTTTTGTCTGTATCCACCGATAACACATTTCTCTTTAGCAAAACATCTATATTGTTATCTTCATACCACTGCTGTGGTTTTACATATAATTTTTCTAAATCAAATTGCTGCCCAAGTAAATGTGACAATTTCACCCTGAAGTATGTGTTGTATTTTTCCCTTGAAATCATCGTAATCTTTGATTCACTATCGTTCTTTCTGATATTTTCAGCAGCTTGAAGTGCGGCAATCCCGTTTCCTATTATTATGAAATTCATCATTATCAGTCCTTTCCAAATTTTATATGTAAAAATTTTAATTTGTGTTATATGCAGCACGCATATAACACTTTTATGTTATACAAGTGATGAAGCAAATATTCTTCCAAAATCCCTGCACTTTTCAATATCATCATCACTTGGAATAAAATTAATTTTAAGACCCGGCTCAACTAAATTAAGTTTAAGACCTTTTAGCCTTTCTTCCATCAATGGTATTGCCTCGCCACTCCATCCATAAGAGCCGAAAACTGCAGCAGGCTTATTTTTATTCTTTATTGGATTTATTCTATTTATAACATTCCATATAGGTTCAACAGCATCACCAGTAATTGTAGGCGAGCCAAACAAAAGTCCATCTGCCTTTTCCATCTTATCTCTCACATCATCTAAATCAACAGCTTTTGCGTTGTATATTTCAACATCTATCACTCCAGAATCTTTTATGCCATTTCCAATCTCCTCAGCCATTTTCCTCGTATTCCCGTATGCAGAAACGTAGTATATAAGCACTTTCTTTTTTTGGACCATGTCTTCTATGCTCCACTTCCTGTAATCCTGCAAGTACTTGTCAATATTTTTCCTCAGCACAGGGCCATGTCCTACCGCTACAACATCAATAGGAATATCCTTAATTTTTTCCAATGCCTCCAAAACCTTTGGCTTAAATGGGCTTATGATAGAGTCAAAGTAAAGCTTGTATGCTTCTTTAAAATCATCTTCAAGGTCGTTAAAAAGATGTTTAGGTGTATAATGGCAACCAAAAGCGTCACACGTAAATAAAATCTTTTCTTCCTCTAAATATGTGAACATCGTATCCGGCCAATGAAGAAACGGCGCCATGATGAATTTTAATGTCTTACCGCCTAAATCGATAGAATCGCCATCATTTACTATTCTAAATTTAAAATCGCGATTTATCTGTCCTTTCAAAAAAGTTATAGCTGTTCTGCTGCCGATGACCTCTGCGTTTGTGGCCTCTCTAAGAAGTTTCGGCAATGCACCAGAATGATCAGGTTCTGTATGATCTACAATGATGTAATCAATGTCCTTTAAGTTTGCAAGGCTTTTTATCTTATCGACGTACTCATCGTAAAACGGCTCTTTTACCGTTTCAATCAATGCAACTTTTTCTTTTCCTTTTACAAGATATGAATTGTAAGATGTTCCCCATGGTGTTCTCCATATTATATCAAAATACTCAAGATCAGGATCTAAAACTCCTACCCAGTAAACATCATTTTTTATTTTAACAACTTTATCCATAATATCACCTCATAAAAGATAATTATTATTAATTAATATTTTATTTCTTTAACTTAATTATA
>JASBVU010000381.1 GCA_029960905.1 Thermoanaerobacterium sp. | reverse complement strand
GTAGGCGAGATAAAAGCCTTGTGGGAAGAATTTGAAGACCGCCAAACTCCAGATGCAAAATTTGCATCTGCTCTTGATAGGATGCAGCCCATAATACATAATTACTATACACATGGGCACTCGTGGAGAGAACATGGGGTAAAAAGCTATCAGGTTCTTGAGAGAAACAAAATAGTCAGCGAGATAGCACCAGAATTATGGGAGTTTATCAATGATATTTTAAATGATGCTATAAATAAAGGATATATAGAAAAATAATTTTTAAATTAAAAATACAGGAGGTTAATTTGATGTCAGTTTTCGATGTATTAAAAGAGAGAAATTTTATACAGCAGATGACGCATGAAGATGAAATTAAAGAATTGCTTGAGAAAGAAAAGGTTACTTTTTACATAGGATTTGACCCAACAGCAGATAGCCTGCATGTAGGACACTTTTTACAGCTTATGGTAATGGCTCACATGCAAAGAGCAGGACACAGACCTATTGCTTTAATCGGCGGCGGTACTGCTATGGTAGGCGATCCAACTGGCAAGACAGACATGAGAAAGATGCTTACGAAAGAGGAGATATTCCACAATGCAGAGGCTTTCAAAAGGCAAATGAGCCGCTTTATAGATTTTTCAGATGGCAAAGCGATACTTGCCAATAACGCCGATTGGCTTTTAAATCTTAACTATGTGGAGTTTTTAAGAGATATAGGCATTCATTTTTCTGTAAATAAGATGCTTACTGCTGAATGTTTCAAGACGAGACTTGAAAGAGGACTTTCCTTTTTGGAGTTTAATTACATGCTTATGCAGGCGTACGATTTTCTTATGTTAAACAAAGAGTACGGCTGTGTGCTGCAGATGGGTGGTGACGATCAGTGGTCAAACATATTGGCAGGCGTTGACTTGGTAAGGAGAAAAGAAGGAAAACAAGCTTACGGCATGACATTTACCCTTCTTACAACAAGTGAAGGAAAGAAGATGGGGAAGACTGAAAAAGGTGCTATTTGGCTTGATGCTGATAAGACGCCGCCTTACGATTTTTATCAGTATTGGCGCAATATAGATGATTCGGATGTTGAAAAGTGCCTTTCACTATTGACGTTTTTGCCTATGGATGAGGTTAGAAGGCTTGGTTCTTTGAAAGATAAAGAGATAAACGAAGCCAAAAAAGTTTTGGCGTATGAAGTTACGAAACTTGTACACGGTGTAGATGAGGCTGAAAAAGCTAAAAAGGCGGCAGAAGCCTTGTTTGAGGGCAGTGGAGACTTAAGCAATGTGCCTACATCGACAATTACAAGCAACATGTTAGGTTCAAACTTATTGGACGTGCTTGTAAAGACTGGCATAATTCCTTCGAAAAGTGAAGGAAGAAGACTCATTACTCAAGGTGGTCTTTACGTAAATGATGAGAATGTAAAGGACATAAATGCCATAGTGACAGAAGATATGTTTAGACAAGGATACATGCTTTTAAGAAGAGGCAAAAAGTCTTACAACAAGATAATCCTTCAATAAGTGCATTGGCGTACATAAGTGTGCGCCATATTTTTTTATAAATTTTATAATTTATTAATTATTACTTATTTGTAAAATATTATATAATTAAAATTGGGATAAAAGGGGTGGACACAGTGAAAAAATTTATAGTTTCTGTACTTGTGATGGTAGCCGCATTTTTTATATCGTATGAGATGACATTGGGCAAAAACGGGATTATAAAAGAAGTCTCTAAATTAGGCACTAATAAGTCGCAGCAAAGTGTATCAATAGGTAATGAGAACAAAGGAAATAGTCGAAATAGTCTAATAAAGATAACCATAAGTGCTGCAGGTGACACTACATTGGGAACAGATGAAAGCTTTGGCGATGAGTACACATTTGACGCAGAGTTTCAAAAACACAGTGGCGATTACGGATATTTTACTCAAAATGTGAGAAGCATTTTTACGAATGATGATCTGACAATAGTTAATTTAGAAGGGACGTTGACAAATGCTTCAAAAGAGGCCGACAAAGAGTACAGATTTAAAGGCAATCCACTGTATGTGAATATATTAAAAGATGGCGGAATCGATGCTGTAAATCTGGCCAATAACCACTCTTTTGACTACGGAAGGCAAGGATTTGATGATACAGTTTATACCCTTAAAAAAGCAGGTATAGGTTATTTTGGGTATGGATATAAGTATATAAAGGACGTAAAAGGAATAAAAGTGGGAGTCTTAGGTTATACAGGCTGGAGCTTTCCTGAAGACTTAAAAAAGCAAATAAGCGAAGATATTCAGGATATGAAAAGGCAAACTAATTTAGTCGTCGTATGCTTTCACTGGGGAGATGAGGGAAAATACTATCCAAATAAGATACAGATGGCAATAGGACATTATGCAATTGATGAAGGTGCAGATCTTGTGTTGGGCACACACCCTCATGTGATAGAGGGAATAGAAAAGTACAGTGGCAAGTACATAGTGTATTCACTTGGCAATTTCATCTTTGGAGGCAACAGAAACCCATTAGACAAAGATGCATTCATTTTCCAACAGTCTTTCACATTTGACGATTCAAAAAAATTAATCGGTTCATCAAACATGAACTTAATACCTATATCGATTTCCTCTGTTAAAGAGCGGAATGATTTTAGACCTGTCATATTAGAAGGCAGTGAAAAAGAAAGGGTATTAGAAAAGAT
>JASBVU010000380.1 GCA_029960905.1 Thermoanaerobacterium sp. | reverse complement strand
AAAAGTAGGGGTGAAGCTGAAAAGCTGAGCCCTGGAATATGCAAAAATAAAGCTCGAGAGCGTACTTGTATAAAAAGGTAGGGGTGAAGCTGAAAAGCTAAGCCCTGAAATACGCAAAAATAAAGCTCTTGGACTTTTCGAGAGCGTACTTAGAATATTATAGGGTGACGCAAAAGCACCTAGGTCTTAAGACAATAGGGGATACCATACAGCACATGAAGAGGGAGACTATTAAATATTTTGTAGATTTTGTTTGTTATCATGCGAGAAACAATGTAGCTTTAGAGCATATTTATACCCAGTTAAAGCTAGTTGATTAAATATTGAGGGGTTTTATGTCAATAGAGGATTATATAACCAATACTGGTAATTTAACTTTTAAATTTGCAGAATAAGAGTCAATTTATTAGGAGGATGAAATAATGAAAAAAGTACTAATGATAACTCCTGCTTTTCCGCCTATTGGAGGCTCACATATGCACAGAGTAGTTAATTTTGCTAATAGTATTGCTAAAATAGGGATTGAATTACATGTAATTGCTTGTGAACCTTCACCAGGTCATCCAAATATTGATTATGGCAGTAAAGAATTAGTTGACAATAGGATAAAAGTATATTATGTGCCAGAAGGAATATTACATAGAAGCGTGTACAATAGTATGTCAATATGTAAAAATGAATTAAAAAGCAAGAAATTAGTTTTGTACCGATTAAGAAATAAATTATATGAATTAGGGAATAAGTTTAAAAAAAGATTGCTTATACCGGATACTATGATTGATTGGTATTTTAGTGTGTTACGCTATTTAAGGGAGAATAATCTTATTGAAAAAATTAAGCCTGAGGCTATTATTAGTTGCTCTATGCCGAATACTGTCCATATTATAAGTTATAGACTTGTAAAAAAATATAATTTAAAGCTTATAATGGATTATGGGGATCCATGGGTTTATGAAAAATCTGTTAAACGTGGGAAAATAAGATTTATGTTAGAACATTATATTGAGAAAAAAATACTTAAGAAAGCATCACTTGTATGTTTTGCAACAAAAGCTACACGAGACTTATATGTTAAAGAATATAATCTAAAACCAGAAATGACGACTGTCGCTATGATGGGCTTTTACACAGAAGACATTGATAAAGATAAAAATAGTATTTACAATTATCCTACAAGTGAATACTTAATAATGATATATGGTGGTTCATTAAATCCTGCACATAGAGACCCACTTCCTTTTTTTGAAGCTTTAAATCATTTGCAAGGTTTTATTAGAAATAAGCTTAGAATTTATTTAAGGGTAGATGACGTTTCAAGTATTTCTCGACTTGTTAAATTATACAATTTAGAAGATATAATAACAGTTAAAGGATATATTCCATTTAGTGAATATCTTAATGAAATGAAAAATTGTGATGTGTTAATACTTTTTGGCAATAATTCATCTATGCAAATACCAGGTAAACTGTTTAATTATATAGGAACAGGTATGAGAATACTATATATAAAAAATATGGATGAACATGAATACGATGATGTCGAAGAAATATTAAGAAAATATGGTAATGTCACTTTTGCTCAAAATAATGTTTCTAGTGTTTTAGATGCCATATTATCATTATATAAGGAAAAAATAAATGGAAATATAAAAAGAATTTCAGTAGATCATATTTTAGAATATTCATGGCAAAATCAGGCATTAATATTTGCAAAAGCAGTGTTAAATATTATTAATAATAATAAATAATCTAGTAACTCCTATTCTGCAAAAATAAAAATAAAATTAGTGGAATTACCAAAAATTAAATATGGTATAGTTACTACCTAAGTTTTGTACAAACAGATGAAAGGGAAATGTATGAATTTCCCTAAGGTTAATATTCCAATAATTACATAAAAGGTAATAGCCACCTTTATCGAAATAGTAACTTACTACAAAACACTAATTAAAAGGTGGTATTACCCTATGAATAAGTAATGTTTTTAAACTAGTAATTGCAATAAGGGAACTATTTCAGTTTGGCTGGCTTCAGTATTACAATTCGCTTTTGATATCGGTTTTTTCAAACCGTTTTAAAGTTTTACTCTTTGAACACTCTCGAAAAGTAGCTGGGAATAATTACAACACAGGTAAAGATGGGTTATATTAACAAAATTATAGGTATTATCAGGGAATATTAGAAATGAACCTTGAAAAATTCATATGGTATTACCTGGATAACCGAAAAAAGGGTATAACAACCTAAGCTTTAAGGAATACGATTTTTAAAGCTTCTAGTTAAAACTATAAAAGTTGTAAACCAAGCTATCTACGCTGCTCCGATAAAGGTGTCTACAAAACTAAAGTTTGTATGTTTAACCCAAGCATCAAGATGGACATTGACTGCAGCAAAGGTAGCCATGGCAAACCTCATCATATTGCTTCTGGAACGAGCCCTTTCAATAGAGTAGTCAATAAACAGTCTTTTATTAGTCCGTTCCACCGATGTTCTGGTTTTGAATTTATCCTTGAAAGCTTTGGTATGACGTGGCACAGGTGGAAACATTCGAGGGTCATAGTCGGGTTTTATATAAATAACTTTACCGTATGGACTGTTGGAACACATGCAGTCTTGAGGAGGTTTTTGGCCATGGCAGGCAAACCAGCAGCGGTATTTAATTCCTTTAGGCTTACTGTAGCCCCAGTTTTGATAAGGAATACCGCCAGGACATACAGGTCTTCCCT
>JASBVU010000379.1 GCA_029960905.1 Thermoanaerobacterium sp. | reverse complement strand
CCTACTTGACTATGTTGGTAATGAGGGGGTGGGGCACGAGCTTGGGTAGCTAAAAATGCACTATTTTAAATACATCTGTTGCCAAAGAAATAGTCATCTGCCTAAAAATACGTTATTAAAAAAACAAAAAAGTCCTCTATCAAGTAAATTATATTGCACCTTTCCCAAACAAAGTCTGATAGATGGTTTTAAAGAATATCTTCATATCTAATAAAAATCCCTGATTGGCAACGTAATATAAATCATATTTAATTTTTTCACCGTGAGGAATTTCACTGCGTCCGTTAACTTGAGCCCATCCGGTGATACCGGGCTTTACTAACAAACGTTGCTCTTGATATTTGTTATAACAATTTGTAATCTCTGTAATTTCAGGTCTTGGGCCAATAATGCTCATTTCGCCTTTTAACACATTAATAAACTGAGGCAATTCGTCAAGACTATACTTTCGAATAAAACGTCCTATTTTCGTCACATTTGGATTAAATCCCTGTGTACTTTTAAAAATAAAATCATCCGGCACTCCATTTTTCCAATTATATATTTTCTTTTGATTCGTCTTATTATTCGGTTTCATTGATCGAAATTTGTATATGTAAAACGTACTTCCGTTTAAACCTGTTCTTTTTTGTTTAAAAAATACCGGAAATCCGTCATCCATAATGATTAATAGTGAAATAATCAAAAAGATGGGAGATAATAATATCAGTGCAACTAGACTGAAAACTAAATCAAAGATTCTTTTCGTTACTTTGTAAAATAAATTGCTTGATGGTACTAATCTTTCCTCGGTCTTCATCTGTAAGTTCACAGTCATGTTTTACACCCCCCAATCCATTAGCTATTCCTATAACTTGTGTAGGATTTTTAATTTGATCAACGATAACATCGCCGTTTTTCCCCAGTATACCACCAGCGACACATCTAATATTTTTTATCTCTTTTGTTCCAAAAACATTATCAAAAAAATGGGAAGCCTCCAAATTTAAACTCATCAAAGCATAATGAAAAGCAATTCTGGTATCTAATCTGATGAAAGAAACCCCATTGTTAATAGCTATTTCTATAAATTCTCTTGAAAAATTATTAATGCCTCCATCTATTACTTTTCCATCTTTCTTTAGATGTGTTAATAACTCAGGACCAATAACATTTTCTGCGGATAAAAACGATATCATTAAGTCAAAGTTATATTCATCATGATTAAAAAGTTGAATTTTTGTGCCATTATACTTTGGAAGAATAAAATTTAAAGCATCCACAATCGTTGAAGCTTTCTCTTGATTCCTAGCCCATACAAACACTTTTGCTTGTCTTTCCGCCAACCGCAAACCCATTTTGGAAGCCAAGTTGCCTGAACCGAATATTAAAACTTTCTTCCCTTGAATATATTCTTCAAATAAATGTCTCACCAATAAATCACAAGACTCTACCGTTACATCATTTGGTTTGAAAGGAATCACTTGTGATTTTCTTATATTCTTTTTAGCAATTGAAAACAAGTTAAAGCTTTGTTTGTTTTCAGTATCTACTAATATATAATTTGCTTTCCCATCTATACATTTACACACAGCATCGCCAACAATACTATCTCCTATAAAAAAGCCATAGGCGTTAAATTTACTTGTACTACGCCTTGGCAATACTGCAAAATTTTTATTTGATTTAGCTGTAGTATTTAAAAAGATTATTGTATTCTCTATACAATGTATCTCCTTAAGTTCTTCCTGTACGCCAAATTCAATATTCATTTTAGTTCAGACCCTTTTTTATATTAATATTTATATTTTTCATCTACTGATTAAAAATTTTTATTTATAAAGATTAGTTTTATAAAAATTAAAATAATTATAATACTGGATATACTCTTTAATTATTTTTACAAAATTCTTGTATCAAAATAACAATTTATAGTATGAAGATCATTCAAATTTAATCACAAAATATAGTTAATTTTATGCCTTAATTTTATTTTTAATAGTAAGTTCCCCAATGGCAATCATTAAAAATAATCTTATCGTATTTGAAAGCAATACACCCATACAAAATCCTTTTAGACCATACTGTTTCATTAATAAAATTCCTGATACTATATAAATAATCCCAAATACTATTTGAATAATTGTCTGCCACTTCATATCACTAAATCTTAATAAAACTGGATACAAGATTGTTGCTATTATACCAATTGAAGTTCCTGCTACTGCTATGGTTGAAATGGTACCTGCTTTTCCGGAAATATTCGGATAAAAATAATATAAAAAATAGGGGGTTATATAATTAGTAATACCAAAAGTGAATATACCAGCTAATATTGCAGAAATAACAAATAATCTAAATACTTTTTTAGTAATACTTTTTATTCTAACTAAATAACTCAAAGCAACCCCCATCATGGGACTAAGGACAACTAATGTCATTTTCCCAAGAATTGAGACTGAATAATAAATTGCAACTTTTTCTGCTCCTAAAATTGGAAGGATAATTAATCTATCTAAATAATTAAGTATATTTGATATTGTGTTAGACATTAGTAATTGTAATAAATCATTCGTAGTAGAAAAAAAACGAGCTGTTATCTTATAAGGCTCTTTCAGAATATTGGTAGTTGCAAATAAAAACATCAGTGCTATAAGTTCTCCAAGTAGAAATATTATTACCCAATTTTCATAAAACAAAAATAAACATAGACCAATTAAATAACCCAGGCCACGGCATATTTGAAAC
>JASBVU010000378.1 GCA_029960905.1 Thermoanaerobacterium sp. | reverse complement strand
AACATCTTCACGCCAGTTGGCGCCCTTGATCAGGTTTACTCGTTTGGTCTCGGTTATGATCATTGAATCACCAATCATATAAAGGATATAACCGTCCGCATCGACTAAAAATAACACACTGTTACTACCCTTGAGAAAACTATAAAACTTCTCCACAGCAAAATGGGTGGCTTGTAAAAGAAAGGTATTTTTCTCAGTACGTTCACGCAAACCAACTTGAGAGATGACATGATCCCGATTGATACTGTTAGGTTCTATTTTTTTTTCCAGACAGCGGGACCATGATTTATGAATAAGCGGATCCAAGTCCAAGCCATGGATGTTGCCGGAAGCGATATATCGTTTCCAAGTTTCTTCCAATGAAAAATTGTTTTTATTCATATTCATCCCTCCATTCAAAATAGGCTTCAACGGTGCTTGAAAATTATAAATATTCAGTCTCTTCTTGCGGATATATTTATTAAAATCAATAAACCCTGACGAAGTATGTCTGCCAGCTAATTAATAAACTTCTGATTAATGTTTCGACATCTTAACATATTTTCCTGCAAGAAAAAGGATATTTTAGAGATCCCCTTGTTTTCTATATTTTATAAGTTAATCATAATTTACCTATTAACAAAATTTAATACCATTATCCACCACACTTGTTGAGAGGTTTTGTGCCATCCCAAAAATCTCAATTGGTTTACTGGTAACTATTATTTACGATAGACCATTAAGTTTGCAATTCTCGAAAGATGCTATAAGGCATCAGTGATGGTAAAGGACATCGGAAAGGCAAAGCGTTTTGATGATAACAAATTGTCACGTTGTTGAAATTAAGGACAGACCAAGTGATGCCTTTAAGCATCCGCGAAAAATGAAAATTCAAATAATTCGCTAAAAAATAAGATGTTTATTATATATCGACTAAACTTTTTTCTGGTATGGACATTGCAAAAGTAAAAAACTTTAATAAGGAGGGATGAGATTATGTGAGTAACTCGGTGGTCAAAGTTAATAACCAGTTAAATCCGAATAAAAACGGTGTTTTAAATTGCACGAAAAAGGGAGTGTATACATGTCAGAAGCAAACAATTTTGCAGTAAACAAAAGCACCAGGGAATTATTGAATGAATGCTCTGGTAACGAGAAACATATTCCCCTATATGATGCTAAGACTCTCGATGATCTAGGAAGGGAATTTGATAAATGGCAAAACACAACGGTACGCAGTGAAAACCGGGAAAAATGGCTTGAAGTTCCAAAGACTGTCCTGGGATCGGAAACTCCCCGGGGGCTGGTTTATACGCCTTTAAACGTATCTAAATTTGATTATATGGGCGATCTGGGTAACCCCGGGCAAGAGCCATTTACTAGGGGCATCCATAGCAATATGTACAGGGGACGTACCTTTACCCAGCGACAGTTAGTGGGTTTTGGCGCTCCGGAAGATACCAATGCCCGCATAAAGTTTCTTTTGGAGCATGGAGCGACAGGAATTAATCTGCTTTTTGATATGCCCACGATTCAAATGTACGATTGTGATGACCCGATGTCAAAAGGATCGGTGGGTTCTTGTGGTGTGAGTGTAAATCATGTGGATGACTGGGACTTGTTATTTGATGGCATTGATTTAGCGAAGGAAACTGTTTCCATCGTTACTCATTACCCTTCAAATACAGCCATATTATTTCCCATGTATTTAATCCTGTCCGAGCGAAGAGGTATCCCCTGGAACCAGCTTAAGGGAAGCGTACAAAATGACGTGACTATGGAAGAATTGGTCCGTAACGCTGCGGAATATATACCTCCTGAGGATTGCTTCAGGGTGGAATGTGATAACATAGAATTTATCAGAGAACAAGTCCCGCGATGGAATTTCATTACTCTTAACGGATACAATTTTCGGGAGTTCGGCACTTCAGGAATAACTCAAATGGCTGTTGCGGTTTCCCATGCGATGGCAATTCTGGATGAAATGCTCAAAAGAGGACATGATGTTGACTGGGTCGGAGAGAGGTTAGCCTTTTTCTGGTCAGTTGGCATGGATTTCTTCGAAGAAATCAGTTTACTCCGGGCTGTCCGCAGACTATGGTATAAAATCATGAAGTTCAAATATCATGCTCAAAAGCCAAGGTCAATGTGGATGAGATGCCATGTGCAAACCTCTGGTATAAGTCTGGTACGCGAAGAGCCGCTGAACAATATCATTAGATCGGCCTATGAGGCACTGGCGGCAATCATTGGCGGTGTCCAGTCCCTGCACGTCGATTCTTATGATGAGGCTTATGCAGTGCCCTCGGAGGAAGCCTCATTGTTATCATTACGTAATCAGCAGATCATTGAACACGAAACAGGAGTTACTACTGTGGTTGATCCACTAGGAGGTTCATTTTACATTGAATCTTTAACTAGTGAGCTTGAAGAAAAAATATTAGCGGAGATTGCAGAAATAGAGGAGCATGGTGGTTACGTTTCAGCGATAAGTGATGGGTTTATATTGCAGAAGGTTTATAATTATTTCTATGACGAGCAAAAGAAGCTTGAAAAGGGCGAAATAAAAATTGTTGCGCATAACTGGCAGAAAAGCGCTCACGGTAAAGAATTTGAAGCATTCAAGTATCCTGAAGAGGCAGAGGGAAAACAATTAGAAAGATTGCATAAATTCAAGGCAAAAAGGAATTCCCACAAGGTACAACAGTCTCTCAAAGAGTTATTTGAAGCATGTAAATCCGGGGAGAATA
>JASBVU010000377.1 GCA_029960905.1 Thermoanaerobacterium sp. | reverse complement strand
AAAAAGTACCATCATAATTTGAGAATTTTAGGACAGCTAATTTGAAAATTGACAGCACATTAAAATCTGAACTTTTTAAGAGCCTTTGGAATTGGAAATAGAAAGATTCAAAGGTTCTTAATTTTTTGTTGTATGTGTTAATCCTTTGTAATAAAGTAAAAATACAAAATTTTACAGTTCTAAACTAACTATTTTTTATTTTGTATATTTTTATGAGTTAATTTTTTATGATATGTTTTTGAATGTAATATATTACTTTCCAATGTAACATTCTCCCCAATTTCTTTAATTAATTTATACGGCTTTACCATTATCCTAATAGGCAAAGATAAGAGAAAATTGCAAAGGTTTTTTTGAATTTCATCTGTTATTTTTTGTGGTTCTATTAATATTTTTTCTATATATTCATTTTCATATTTTTCTTTTATATTTTCTTTATTTATTTCCAATTCTATTTTACATTTTTGGCATTTAATCTTTTTTATTATTTTATTTTCATATATTATTATATGCTTTGTCTCTTCTTTACAATGAAGACAATAAAGAATCGCTTCCATATAAGTATACACTTTATTTCATTCCTTTCTTTTTTAAAAATTATTAAGTCTTTGTTAAAAATATTAAAATTTATTTAGTAATCCATCTTTTATACAAAATTTTATCGAAATATACTATCAAAGACACTATACTTTAAAAACTAAATTACATCAAAACTTCTTGAATTTTTATAAGAAATATACACTATATTTATTATTTAAGAAAATTTAACAATTAGCTTTTTAACAAAAATACGCCAATAAATTATGCAATTTCTCCATTTATTAATTATATTCTATTATTCATGATGGATTTCCTTAATTTTTAAGAAGCTCTTCCGCTGTTAAACTATCAGTTATTAATATATCAAGATAATCACCTTTTAATACACTTTTAATTGCTTGTATTTTGTTTTTGCCACCCGCTACACCTACCACACAATTAATTGACTTTAGTTGATTTAAAGTTATACCTATAATTCTATTATTTATTTCAGCTTTTGTACATGGGTTTCCATTAATATCAAAAAATCTTGAACAAATATCACCAACAGCTCCTTCCTTATTAAGCTCGTTTATTTCATCGTTTCCAAAATATCCACTTAATAAAATCGTTGATGTATTTATAGGTCCTCCTATCCCTACCACTGCTATATTAGAATGGGACGCAACTTTTAAAGAATTCCCTACCATTTTGTCAGATAAAATAGTTTCTTTGACAACTTTATTTTCAACAACAGCCGGAGCATGAAGTAATTGCCACTTTGCATTAAATGCTTTAGCAAATTTCATAGTAATATAATTAGATTGTAATTCATAATTAACTTGTCCTAATCCCGCAACTAAAGGTGTAAAAAGAGTATTCTCCAAATGCTTATTATCTTTTAAATATTGCGGTATATTTGCTATTGTCGTACCCCAAGCAATCCCAACTATATCTCCATTTTTAATTATTCTGTTTAAAAGTACCGCTGCTGCTTTACCTAATTCTTTTTTTAAATTTCCATCATCTTCTTGATACTCAACTACTATAGCTTCTTGAAGATCATATTTTTCTTCTAGATCTCTTTCCATTGAAACCAAATTATTTTTATTATTAATTCGAATCTCAACTATTCCTTCTTCTAATGCCATTTTCAAGAGTCTTGAAACTTTTGGTCTTGAAATTCCTAACCTATTTGATATTTCTTGTTCAGTTAATTTTTTAATATAATATAAATTTGCTACTTTGATTAAAAGCCTATCAACCATATTAACCTCCTTATATAATACAAATTTACAGTTTTTATATAATTAATTTAATAAAAAAACTCTTTATCTTTTTAAATAATACATTAAATTGATGATGTTCTATCTATATTCTTTTTTACAATTCCTTCAGGCGTCAAACCTACTATCCTCTCTGAATCTAATAAATAAAATAATGCGTAAGGAATGTATCTAAGTCTGTCAGCTTCTATTCTTGCTCTTTCTTCATTAGCAACAATTGCGATTGGTGTAATCTGGCCATACTTTGCAAGTTTTACTGCTTCTCTGAATCTTTGATAGTTCTTTATATTGCCTAAAGTCAGATCTTCTATTACAAATACATGATTAGCATCAACTATTGCAGCACTTGCTATACCTGATCCATAGAGTATTTCATATTTATAGTCTGTTTCATATCTCTTGCTCATTTTTTCTGCAAGTCTTTCTGTTATAGTCTCACATAGTGTTTTCTCATCTTCTATGTCCTGTTCATATATTCTATCATAGAAGTTTGTCCTGAAATTTTCAATACTCATGACAAAGAAATCTATATATCTCATACATACAGGCACTTCTGCTGTTACAACATCTATTATGCTGTCTATTCTTTTATCTTTGTTTTTTCTCTTTTCTGTGTTGCATATAAATAAGACTTTGTATTCTTCATCTAGATCTTTTGTCTTCTCTAAGAATTTATTGTACATTTTCATTTTCTTTATTAGTCTTTTTGCTGAGAACGTGTCATTGTCTGCTTCTATTAGATAATTGATTGTTCTTATTTTTACTGATGCGTCCGGCATAAGTCTTATGTTTGATTCATCTATCATTGATTTTGCTGTGTCTTTCCACTCAAATTCTCCTCTTTTTAGTGTTGTTATAAATGTAAAATAAACTTCATTTAAGAACAATTGATGTCTTATTGCTTTTTCATCTAACAAATTTTCTGCTGCTG
>JASBVU010000376.1 GCA_029960905.1 Thermoanaerobacterium sp. | reverse complement strand
AGGCAAATGAATAAATCGCTGCCAGCAATATACCGTATAAAAATTGTTTTCTCTGTACCAATACATCTTTCAACAATAGACTATACATTAAAATCCCTCCTGGTATGATAAAGCATTATATCTTCTAATGTTGGCTTTTCAATTAACACCTTATCGCCGAAAATTCTTTTCATTTGCTTTTTATCATTTACCAATCCCTCAAAGCCAAAATTGTTTACCTTTATACCGATAAATTTCTTTTTCGTCTCATCGTCTAACAATTCTTTGCTGCCTTTTACTAGTCCGTAATTGTTCAAAATCTCATCTTTGGTTGATGATAGTATTATTTCACCATTGTCGATCAAAACTATATAATCCGCTATCTTATCTAAATCTGATGTAATATGTGTAGAAAAAAAATAATACATCAAATTTAACACGATTCACATATGGCAATACATCAGATAATTTGCACATATTTTATATAGTTCCTTTTAACAAAATATTAGCAGAATTTATAAGGAAATTTTTCTCCTTGACTCCCAATCAAAATAATGTTAGAGTAGCTTTATAGAACTATTTAAGGAGGAATTTACGATAGATATCAATATTAAAAGTTTAAAAATCGGCGATCTAGTAGCAAAATTGCCAATAATCCAAGGTGGCATGGGTGTAGGAGTATCATTAAGCAATCTCGCTTCTGCCGTCGCAAATGAAGGTGGCATTGGTGTAATATCTGCAGCAGGTATCGCCATGCTTACTGTATATCGCAAGCACTTATAAATGCTCAAAGGGGACTCATGGAAAGTGGGTTTGCATTTGCTGGAGCCAACGCCTATAGAGCGGATAAGATAATATCCGTTAAAGATTTAATTAGTACTCTCATGGATGAGTATAATAAAGCGCTTTATTTAAGCGTGTAACTATTTAAAAAGACTGCCGTATTGGCAGTCTTTTTAAATTAATTTTTAGGCTTTGAAATCTCTACTTTTATTCTTTTCCCATCGATGATTTTATCAAAAGAATTATTTATTATATTTTTTGCGGCATTTTTACTGGCATCTATGAAAGTAAATTTATCAAATATATCTATAGTGCCAATGTCTTCTTTAGAAATATCACCTATGTCCATTAATAATTTTAGAAGTGTTCTTTTATTTAGTTTGTCTTTCCTTCCCAAATTAATAAACAGCCTTACATATTTAGATTCATCGTCGTTATAATATAACTCTTTTCCATAGTACATATCCATTAAAGCCGCTGCAACATCAACAAGATTATATTCTTCGTCAAGCTCCATTGCCAATGGTACAAACCTCTTGTAATCACTTTTCTCCAATGTTTTTTTAATTTCAGCTATCATTTTATTGTACTTAACTTCCAGTATATCATCCACTGTCGGCAGTTCTTTTCGCTTTATTTTGCATCTTGTGGCTTTTTCTATCCTTTTTAATGCTGAATATTCTCTGGATGTCACTAATGTATAAGCAACACCGCTTCTATTTGCTCTTCCCGTCCTGCCAATTCTGTGAACATATGATTCTACATCTTGTGGCAGATTGTAATTTATGACGTGTGTCACATTTTCAATATCTATGCCTCTTGCTGCCACATCAGTCGCCACTAAGAAATCTAAAATACCTTCTTTAAATTTCCTAAGCGTATTTATCCTTTGATTTTGGCTCATATCGCCGTGCATTCCCTCAACATTGTATCCTCTTGACTGCATATTTTCTGTAAGCTCATCAACTTCTTTTTTTGTTTTGCAGAAAATTATCGTGCTTGACGGCTCATCAACATCTAATATTTTGCAAAGAGATTCAAACCTTTCTTGATTTTTTACCTCGTAATAAAAATGCTGAACTGTTGAAACAGTCATAGTCTTTTTTACGATAGAAATAAATTTCGCATCGCTTTTCATGTATTTCTTTGCAAGATTTTTTATTTCATCTGGCATCGTAGCAGAAAACATCATGGTCTGTCTTTCTTCATTTGTATGGTTTATGATTTCTTTAATATCGTCTATAAATCCCATATCTAACATCTCATCTGCTTCATCTATGACAAGGTACCTTACACTCTTTAAGTCAAGCACATTCCTCTTTATAAGGTCCAAAACTCTACCAGGCGTGCCTACAACGATATCTACACCTCTTTTTATTGCTTTAATCTGCCTATCTATTTGCACACCACCATAGACAGGAAGCAATCTCACTTTAGAATACTTCCCAATGCGGGCTAACTCATCATTTACTTGTATTGCGAGCTCCCTAGTAGGAGTCAAAATAAGGCAAAATACTTTCCCATCATTTGAACCAAAATTGTTTATGATAGGTGCACCGTACGCAAGCGTCTTGCCAGTTCCTGTCTCTGCCTGTCCTATTACATCTGACCCTTCTAATAAAACAGGTATTACTTCCGACTGTATTTTAGACGGCTCCTCAAAACCCATATCGTCGATAGCTTTTAAAATTTTTTCATTTAAATGTAGTTCCTTAAAATCCATTAATCTTTTATCTCCTTAATATTTTTTATTTACCTAGTATTTATTTTTTACAAAATCAACTGTAATATGTGAATATCCAGGTATCTATTAAACTTGTAACCTAATTCCTTTAATGTGCCAACAATTTTGAAGCCGTACTTTTCGTGCAAGTGAATGCTTACATCATTGCCTTCAGATATTCTGGCTACTATAGTGTGAAATTCATTTTCCTTTGCGTGCTCTATAATCTTCTTGATTAATTTATCCCCAATGCCACGTCCC
>JASBVU010000375.1 GCA_029960905.1 Thermoanaerobacterium sp. | reverse complement strand
TTTATCTTATGAGTGATTAAGGCGTTTTGCCTTAATAATTAGGGTGGTACCGCGACTTCTCGTCCCTTTGGATGAGAGGTTTTTATTTTTTCTGCAATTACGTAATTCGAAATAGGAGGTATATCTATGGATTACAACAAAACATTAAATCTGCCAAAGACTGATTTTCCAATGAAGGCGAATTTACCAACTAGAGAGCCTGAAATACTAAAGAAATGGGAGGACATGGACATATACCACAAATCATTAGATAAAAACAAGGGTAAAGAAAAGTTTATTCTTCATGATGGGCCCCCATACGCAAACGGCAATATACATCTTGGAACTGCCATGAACAAAGTTTTGAAAGACATGGTGGTTAAATATAAGACCATGAGGGGTTATGAATCTCCATACGTGCCAGGTTGGGATACTCACGGTTTACCAATAGAGCAGCAGGCAATTAAAACACTGGGTATAAAGAGAAACGATGTAGGTCCTGTGGAATTTAGAAAAGTGTGTCGCGATTTTGCTTTTTCGCAGATTGAAAAACAAAAATCACAATTTATTAGATTAGGCGTAAGAGGAGATTGGCAAAACCCATATTTGACATTGAAACCAGAATACGAGGCAAAGCAGATAGAAGTATTCGGTGAGATGGCTAAAAAAGGATATATATATAAAGGACTTAAACCTGTATACTGGTGTACAGATTGTGAGACTGCATTGGCAGAGGCGGAAATAGAGTATTCTGATGAAAAATCTGATTCAATCTACGTTAAATTCAGAGTTGTAGATGATCTTGGGAAATTTAAGGGCATTGTTGATGATTTAAGCGATCTGTACTTTGTAATATGGACTACAACGACTTGGACAATTCCCGCTAATCTTGCAATCTGTTTAAATCCTGATTTTGATTATGCTTCAGCAAAATACGGAAATGAAATTTACATAATGGCGAAAGACATGCTTGATGGCATTGAAAAGGAGACGGGCCTTTCAAACCATGAAATAATTGCTACTTTTAAAGGTGCGGAATTGGAGGGAATGAAGGCTAAGCATCCTCTTTTTGACAGGACATCACTGATAATATTAGGCGATCATGTAACACAAGAGGCAGGTACGGGATGTGTACATACAGCACCTGGACACGGTGAGGAGGACTTTGTGGTTGGTCAAAAATATGGACTTGATGTTTTGAATCCTGTTGATGATAAAGGGCGATTCACCGAAAAAGCAGGAAAATACAATGGACTATTTTATTCTGATGCAAATAAAGTCATAAAAGAAGACCTTGAGAAAGCCAATGCCTTATTAGCATCAAAGACTTTCACACACTCGTATCCACATTGTTGGAGGTGCAAAAATCCTGTAATATTCCGTGCAACAGAGCAGTGGTTTGCATCTGTGGATGGCTTTAGAAATGAAGCTCTGAAAGCGATAAAAGAAGTAAACTGGATTCCTGAGTGGGGCGAAGATAGAATTACAAACATGGTTAAAGACAGACATGATTGGTGTATATCGAGACAAAGAATATGGGGTGTACCAATTCCTATCTTTTACTGCAAGCACTGTGGGAAAGAATTGATAAACGATGATACGATAGATGCGGTTAAGAAGTTGTTCGCCAAAAAAGGTTCTGATGCATGGTATGAATTTTCGGCGGAAGAAATATTGCCACAAGGCACAAGGTGTGAATGCGGCTCTATGGAGTTCAGAAAAGAAACGGATATTATGGATGTTTGGTTTGACTCTGGTTCCAGCCATGTGGCAGTATTAGAAACCACTGATGGCCTTAGATGGCCGGCAGATTTGTACCTCGAAGGTTCTGATCAACACAGAGGATGGTTCCAGTCATCGCTTCTGACATCTGTCGCTACAAAAGGTGTTGCTCCGTATAAAAATGTATTGACCCACGGCTTTGTTGTAGATGGTGAAGGACGGAAAATGTCAAAATCCCTTGGAAATGGAATAGATCCCGCCGATGTCGTAAAAGAGTATGGAGCTGACATATTGAGGTTGTGGGCCGTTTCTGCAGATTTTACTTCTGACATGAGGATATCAAAAGAAATTTTAAAGCAGATGACTGAGTCATATAGAAAGATTAGAAATACAGCAAAATTTTTATTAAGCAATCTTTACGATTTTGATGCTGATAAAGATTTGTTGCCATATGAGGAATTGTTAGACATAGATAAATGGGCTTTGTACAAATACAATGAGCTTGTGAAAGATGTGACGGAGGCTTTTGATAAATATAAATTTTATGAGTTCTTGCATCTTGTTCATACGTTCTGCATTGTAGACATGAGCAATCTGTACCTTGACATATTGAAAGACAGATTGTACACTTTCCCAGCCGCATCAAAGGAAAGGAGAGCAGCTCAGACTACTTTATACATTATATTAAATGGTTTTGTAAGAATCATAGCGCCTGTGCTGACATTTACGGCAGATGAAATATGGAGTTACATGCAACACGATGCAAAAAATAGTTTTGAGAGTGTTCAGCTTGCTGATTGGCCAGAGCCTAATGATATCTACGATAATAAACAGTTAATCGACAATTGGAACAAGCTTTTTGATATAAGAAAAGATGTATCTAAGGCATTGGAGATATCCCGGGCAAATAAAGAGATTGGACATTCTTTAGAAGCTCAAGTTGATATTTACGCATCGAAAGAATTGTACGAATTTTTGAAGCAGTTCGAAGAGGATTTTAATACTGTCTTTATTGTATCAAAGACTGTGCTGCATGCTGGAAATGAGGC
>JASBVU010000374.1 GCA_029960905.1 Thermoanaerobacterium sp. | reverse complement strand
TCCAAATTGGCCGAATTTACAAACCCTTTCTTCATCATTCATAGGCAGCGTATTTTCAGGAAAAATCTCTGATATGGTACTTTTGGCTTTTGCAGTGTACCTATGTGAAATAATCTCAAAAGTTAATGGATATGCAGTTTTTTCAGGTAAACTATTCTTTATCCTCAATAACAAATCCATATAATCTTTTTTCCAGTTATCATACAAAAAAACGGGTGCTATTAAAAAAACCATAGGATAACCTGATTCAATTATTTTCCTGCTGGCTTCTAATCTTTTCTCTAGTGATGGAGTCCTTTTTTCGTATTCGTTTATAATTTTTTCAGCATTTAAGCTGAATCTCACTTCTGTATGGCCATTATGCTCAATATTAAGTAGTGTATCTATGTCCGTAAACTTCGTGACAAATCTAAATCTTCCATTTTCGCTTTTGCTGAAAAATTCTATCGCAGATTTTAGAATGTTTGTATATGGTTCTACTGGCACGGGATCTGACGTTGCCGAACCTTCAAAAATTGTCTTTTCAGGTTTCCTTGCTTCAATATAATCATTAGCCCACATAAATATGTCATCTATGTTTACATTAACCTTTATGTATGGTCTCTCGCTTAAATTTGTATTAAGATAACAATACTGACATTGACCTACACAACCCGATAGCAGAGGTAGCTGATAATTGGCTGATGGCTTACACGATTGAAAATCCAGTTTTTTCTTTACGCCCACAACTAAAGTATTTTTGCCTTCTTTATAATAATCCCGTAAATTGTCTCCTGGTATATGTCCTTTTATTCTATTCCCTTTCATTTCAATAAATTTAACTTCTTTTTTATCTTTAAAAAAATTGTATATATTGTGTCCTATTTCATAGTCTATAGCATTTTTCTCAAACAATATTCGTTTCGGGATAAACATGTCTTTACTCCTTTTAAACTAAAAATTGCTTTTTAATTATTCTGAGCATATTTGTTAAAGCATATACAAAAAGCACATCCTATTTGCAAGAATGTGCTTTTTATAACTACTTTGATATAATATCTTTTAAACGCCTTGTGGCAAAACCTATATCATCTGATGCCATGATCTCTGATACAACAGAAATTCCATCAACGCCTGTTTTCATTACATCTGGTGCATTGCTGTATTTTATGCCTCCAATTGCGACAACAGGAATCTTTACTGCCTCTTTTATTTTTTTTAAATTCAAAAGCCCTATTGCTTCGCCTATATCTTTCTTTGTGCCTGTATAGAATACAGCACCTGCTCCTATGTAATCAGCACCATCTCTTTCTGCCTCTACGGCTTCATCTACGCATCCGGCAGATATACCGATTATCTTATTATCACCCATGATCTTTCTTGCAATGCTGCATGGCAAATCTTCTTGACCTAGATGAACTCCATCTGCATCAACTGACAATGCTATATCAATCCTGTCATTTATTATAAATGGAATGTTGTATTTTGCTGCAATATCTTTTAATCTTTTAGCAATCTCGTAAAATTCTCTGGATGAAATGTCTTTTTCTCTAAGCTGTAGCATAGTTACTCCACTTTGCAATGCCTCTTCTACAGCAACGTAAAAATCTTTACCAGCCTTCAAAAGGTTTCTATCAGTAACCAAATAAAGAGATAAATCAAAATCTTTCATGCTTACGCCTCCAATATTTCAATATCAGCGTATTTCCTTATCATGTCAGAGTTTAGAATGTAAAGATTGTCTATAAATTTTGTCCTGAATGTCCCTGGTAAATTGCTTTCTTTCTCAGCTAATTCCCCTGCTATGTTCATAGCGAGAAGAGCTGCCAATGACGATATCACTTTGTCGTCACTGCAAGCTGATGTAGCCGCCATTATAGCGCCTAAAGTACATCCTGCACCTGTTATCTTTGTAAATAAATAAGTACCATTTTTAACTTTTACTACTCTTTTGCCGTCGCTTATGTAATCTTCTTTTCCTGTTGCTACAACAACCGTATTTGTAAGTCTTGCAAGTTTTACACAAGAGTCAATATTCCCAGTATCATCAAGGGAGTCTACACCTTTAACATTTGCACTTTCACCTGATAAAGCCTTTATTTCACCGCCATTTCCTTTAATAATGCTTATATCGCCTATCTTTAAAAGCATGTTTACAAAGTCAACTCTGCTTTTTATGGCAGCACAGCCTACAGGATCTAGGACAACTGGTTTTTTATGATCTTTTGCTGATATTACAGAATTGATTATTGTCCCTTTAGTTTCGCTATTGATAGTACCTATATTTACGTACAAAGCGTTTGAAATTGCTGTAAAATCGTACGCTTCGTCTGGAGACATAACCATTGCAGGAGACGCACCTATACTTAAAAGTGCATTGGCATTGTCATTTATGACTACATAGTTTGTTATAGCGTGCACAAGAGGCACTTCTCTCTTTAATCTTTCTAAAACCTTTATTGCTTCTTCAACCATAAATTTTCTCCTCTCTTCTATATAAAGATTTCATAAGTGGATAAATCAAAGCAGTCAAAATAATCGTTCCTATTGTCGGCGTAATAAACCACTTAGACAAACTTGTTCCGAAATAAGTAAGATAATTGTACATTAACGTACCAACTACAAAAGAAATTGTGGCAGGAACATTTAATAGTTTATAACTTTTACTTTTCATCAAGAAGAAATCTTCAAAAACCACCGTGTACGCTGGAATAAACACACTTCCTATAGCGTACAAAAAGTTTTGGTAATTGTCAATTGGAAATAAGTATGCTGCAA
>JASBVU010000373.1 GCA_029960905.1 Thermoanaerobacterium sp. | reverse complement strand
CCTACAGCCTACCGGTTAACAGCCGGTTGCTCCACCATTGAGCTACTGAGGAATACATTTATTATTATACTACAATTTTAACCGGTGTCAAGCAGTGTTAATCCAAAAAATCTTTTAATTTCTTGCTGCGACTTGGATGTCTTAATTTTCTCAATGCCTTTGCCTCTATCTGCCTTATTCTCTCTCTTGTCACATTGAATTCCTTGCCGACTTCCTCCAATGTCCTAGCCCTTCCGTCATCAAGTCCAAATCTCAACCTCAACACCTTTTCTTCTCTTGGCGTCAAAGTATCCAAAACATCTATAAGCTGCTCTTTAAGCATGGTAAATGCGGCTGCTTCAGCAGGTGCTGGAGCATCTTCGTCTGGTATAAAATCGCCAAGATGGCTGTCTTCCTCTTCACCTATAGGCGTCTCTAACGATACTGGTTCCTGAGCAATCTTCATTATCTCTCTGACTTTATCAACCGACATGTCCATTTCTTTAGCGATTTCTTCTGGTAGAGGATCACGTCCTAACTCTTGCAAAAGTTGCCTTGAAACCCTTATAAGCTTATTAATAGTCTCTACCATGTGGACAGGAATGCGTATCGTCCTGGCCTGATCGGCTATCGCCCTTGTTATTGCCTGTCTTATCCACCATGTAGCGTATGTGCTAAATTTAAAGCCCTTTCTGTAGTTAAACTTTTCAACAGCTTTTAAAAGGCCCAAATTCCCCTCTTGAATCAAGTCGAGAAATAACATACCTCTTCCTACATATCTTTTCGCAATGCTTACAACAAGTCTCAAATTAGCTTCTGTAAGCCTTTTTTTCGCCTCTTCATCACCTTTTTCTATCCTCTTTGCCAGCTCTATTTCTTCATCAGGAGATAAAAGAGGTATCTTGCCGATTTCTTTTAAGTACATCCTGACTGGATCGTCGATATTTATACCTTCAGGAATTGACAGATCCAAATCCAAATCTTCCTCTGGAATTAATTCATCTTGCTGCGGTTCTTCTCCGACGATTTCTATACCCAATTTTTCAAATGTGTCATATACTTTCTCTATTTGATCTGCATCCATATCAATATCTTCAAGGGAATTCATTATTTCATTGTACGTCAGCATGCCATTCTTTTTGCCTTTATCGATTAGCTCTTTTATGGAATCTTTTATTTTTTCTTTATTCACGGGTGTCCCCTCCTTTTGGGCAACCTTTTTCTCAGCCATTTTTTAAACTTAGCATCTCCTTTTCATATTTCTGTAATTGTGTCAAAAGTTCTCTTTCCTTTTCGACGTCACCAGCATTATATGAATCGTCAATTTCACGTTTAATACTTGCTATCTTTCTTCGTAAATCTTCTTTAATTATCTCTCTTACGCAATCATCCACTATTTTCTCGCTTGCCACTTTCTCACTATACAGTACGTTGAATATATCGTTAAATTCGTCTCTCAAATTGGCATTGTCCAACATAAAGCTTAGGTCTTTTACATCCACATGTCCTCCATCTTCAAGCCTTTCAAAAATATAAGATATTACAGCCTTTAAATGCTCATCTTCGATGTCATTTACAGAAAGCTTCCCTTTTACTCTGCTATACAGCTTGTTGTCAATTAAAAGCAGTGCAATCAAGTACTTAAGAGACGGTATCTTTTTTGCTCCACTGTATTTAATATTATGCCTATTATTGCCAACTGTATACCTAATTTTTTTATTATTTTGCAAAAAACCCTTGACAAATTGGTCTATTTCTGCTCTAATAGTATTTTCAGGTATTCCAGCGTCTTTAGCTACAATCGAAATATATACATCCCTCTTAACCTCGTCCTTTACTGTAGCAAGATCCATGCACACCTTTTTGATGTATTTTATTCTGTCTGCAGGTTTTTCTAAATCTAAATCCTTTTTGTATTTTTTTATCTTATACTCTATCAATGTGTCTGTCTTTTCAAGAAGCTTTTTAAACGCATCGAAACCTTCTTTTCTCACAAATTCATCGGGGTCCTTGCCATTAGGCACTGTCAAGATGTTCACATTTAAGTCAAGCTCATCTAAAAGATTAAGTCCCCTCATTGTGGCTTCAACGCCAGCTTCATCTGCGTCGTATGAGATGACGACAGTGTTTTTGTATTTTTTTATCAACCTGCCCTGTTCTAAAGTCAGTGCCGTACCTAATGATGCAACGACATTGTCAATTCCGCTTTGGTACAAAGCAATAGCGTCCATATACCCTTCAACAATGATAAATTTGTCTTCTTTCGTTTTTTTAGCGTAATTAATTCCGTATAATGTCTTTCCTTTTTTAAAAACAACTGTCTCAGGAGTATTTAAATACTTTGGCTTTGCATCATCCATGACTCTACCGCCAAATCCTATTACATTGTTTTTCTCATCTATTATGGGAAACATGACCCGATTTTTAAATCTATCGTAATATGAACCAGTGCTGCTTTTTGAAACAAGACCAGCGCTTAATAGCACTTCAGTGCTGTAATTGCGGCGCTTTAAATACTTCAACAATTCAAGTCCACTTGACGGCGAAA
Source organism: Thermoanaerobacterium sp. (assembly GCA_029960905.1). GTDB lineage: Bacteria > Bacillota > Thermoanaerobacteria > Thermoanaerobacterales > Thermoanaerobacteraceae > Thermoanaerobacterium. Next base: position 233 of record JASBVU010000373.1, on the reverse strand, counting down.
ATCCCAGTCCAAATCTTTTTATCGTAACGTCGTCTATGCCCCTATCGTAGAGGTATTTTAATGCAGCCTGTCCAAATTTAGAATAAAGATATTTGTGGTAAAACAAAGCAGCTAACCTATTGACTTCATATATTTCATCTTTCAGCTTTTTTTTCTGATACTCTAAACCTGACAAATTTTCTTCTTCGATCTCTATACCAGCTTTATCTGCCAAGAACTCAACGGCTTCCTTA
>JASBVU010000372.1 GCA_029960905.1 Thermoanaerobacterium sp. | reverse complement strand
AATAGGCACTGGAAACTTTTTGATTTTAGTAGTTGTTTTAGGCTCTGTAATGGCTTTTATGCCGCTAGATTTGAAGGCAAAAGTTATGTTAGGTGATACTGGTTCTAACATTCTTGGACTTACATTGGGAATATCAAGTGTTTTATTGTTTAATTTTAATATAAGGTTAATTATCTTGGCATTTTTAATTTTAATTCATCTTATTACTGAGAAATATTCATTGTCTAAGATAATAGAAGGAAATAAGTTATTGAATTATCTTGACATGATTGGCAGAGGACGTGATTAATTATGATTTCAATTAAAAAAGGGATTGTAAAAAAGATTATATCAGAGAAGGCAGATATATGCTTTGTAGAGGTTGACGTAGAAGGAATTATTTCAAAGGCGGTAAATTATAATAAAATTACAGGCATAATAAATGTGGATGATGTAGTTTATGTAAATCAAACGGCTAGAAATCTGCAATTGGGCACTGGTGGATATGACTTTGTTATATTAAATACAAGATATGATGCGTTTGAATATAAAAACATAGGACATATAATGAAAATGCGCTATTCTCCTATGCAGATTAATGTGCTTTCTGTAGAAGAACAAGATAGTCCGTATCATGACATTTTTAATAACTTCGAGGGATTGCATGGTATGCCTGTAATCGTAGCTGAACTCCACAGTATGTTGGCTCCTACTGCAATAGTGTTAAAAAAACTGAAACCATCAGTTAAAATTTCGTATGTAATGACTGATTCTGCTTGCCTTCCAATATCTTTCAGTAATACTGTCCATTATTTAAAAGAAAATAGTTTTATCGATAGTACGATTACAATTGGCCATGCTTTTGGAGGTGATTTTGAGGCCGTCAATATTTATTCAGCATTAATATGCGCAAGGGAAGTAGCCAAAAGCGATGTTGCTATTGTAGCTATGGGTCCAGGTATAGTTGGTACAGGAACAAAATACGGATTTTCAGGCATTGATCAAGCAGCAATTATAGATGCAATTAACAAAATAAAAGGCAATCCTATATTGATACCTAGAATTAGCTTTAATGATACAAGAGAAAGACATAATGGTATAAGTCATCATACAGTTACAGTAGTAGAGCTTGTAAATAGTACATGCAATATGGCAGTGCCAAAATTGAAATATGAGAAAGGTTTGTTTCTCAAAAAACAATTGGAAAATCCCGTGTTTGACAAGATAAATAAATGCTTTGTAGATGTCGAAACATTCAGAGAGCTATTGCATAATGTAAAAGATATTAAATTTACTACTATGGGCAGAGGACTTGATGAAGAAAGTGAGTTTTTTGATGCATGTATTGCTGCCGCGGTTTATTGCTCTGATTTATTAGTGGTTAATTAACTCATAAAAAGTTTTGTATTTAGAAGAAAGTTCATTTAAAAGTTTTAAGAGCTCGCAAAATTTGCCTTTAAAATAAATTTTGTTTTCATATATAATCATTTGCCTCATCTCCTTTGATGTTATTTTATGCAAGCTAAGTAAAAAATATACTGATTAGAAAGGATTGTATAAAATGGAGCTAACTGAAGTAACAAAGAATTCAAATATTATCTTTTCGGGCAAGATAATAAACTTAAGAGTAGACGATGTCGTTTTGCCAAATGGAAAGATCGCCACAAGAGAAATTGTTGAACATAATGGTGGTGTCTCCATATTGGCAATAAACAAAAATGGAAAAATAATTATGGTTGAACAGTATAGGAAGCCTGCAGAGAAAATGTTGATAGAGATACCTGCTGGAAAATTAAATATTGGAGAGAAGCCTTTAGAGTGCGCAAAAAGGGAATTAATGGAGGAAACGGGCTATATAGCGAAAGAGCTTAAACACCTATTTTCATTTTATCCATCCCCTGGTTTTTCTACAGAAATTTTGCATCTATTTTTAGCAGATGATTTAGAAAAAGGCATATCAAATACGGATCCAGATGAATTTTTAAATGTACATGAGTATACAATCGATGAGATAAGGGATATAATGCAAAAAGGCTTGATTGAAGATGCAAAAACTCTCATTGCTTTACTGTATTATATAAAATGAAAAGGGGTTTAAGATGTATTATAATGCGGATTTACATGTTCATGTAGGAAGGACTAAAAATGGCAGGCCTGTTAAGATTACCGCTTCACCTAACCTAACAGTCGAAAATATATTAAATAAGTGTGTTGAGAAAGGCATAGATATTGTAGGGATTGTTGATTGTGCCGCTCCAGAAATTTTAGATGAAATAGAATATTTTGTCAAAACGGAATGTGAATCGTACAGAGAGCTTGAAGGTGGTGGAATTTTATTTAAGCAAAAGGTATCATTGCTATTGGTAAGTGAAATAGAGGTTGGTGGTGAATTACATGGTTCACCACATTTGTTGTGCTTTTTAAAGGATATAAAATCCATGAGGGCATTTTCTAAAGCACTATCTAAGCATATTAAAAATATAAATTTGAGTACGCAAAAATGCGATTTAAATAGCGTGGAAATATTGAAGATTGTAAAGGATTTGGATGGATTTGTGGTACCTGCACACATATTTACACCATATAAAAGTTATTATGGAAATACGACAGATAGATTAAATTATATTTTTAATGAGCATTTTGAAGAAGTCAATGCTGTAGAACTTGGATTAAGCTCCGATACTTTTTTGGCAGATATGATAAGCGAATTAAAAGGCAAAACTTTCTTAAGCAATTCTGATGCTCATTCGCTACAAAAAATTGGGAGGGAGTTTAATGTATTGGACT
>JASBVU010000371.1 GCA_029960905.1 Thermoanaerobacterium sp. | reverse complement strand
GAAGTTTCAGGCAGAAGAATTATAAATTCTTCTCCTCCCCATCGAGCAAAATAATCTGTCTTCCGTATTCTTCCTTTTACCGTATCAGCAACTTTTTTAAGTACCTTGTCACCTGCTGTATGTCCAAAATGGTCATTAACATTTTTGAAATGATCTAAGTCAAACATAATAAGTGAAAATGGCTTTTTATTTCTCTTTGTCCTCTCTGCTTCCTGTTCCAATATCTCCATGAAAAAACGCCTGTTATAGATATTTGTAAGAGGATCAGTAACAGATTGACGGTAAAGCAACTCTTCAAATTTTTTACGCTCACTTATATCACGAATTATTCCTATAGCATGCCAAGAATCATTAACTTTAACAACCGAAAGCGAAACTTCTACATCAATCTCATAACCATCTTTATGTCTTGTTTTCATTTCAACTGTTCTACCTACTATATTTCCATTGCCACTTAATCGAAATCTTTTAAAAGCTTTTTTATATTCTTTATATAGTTGTTTGTCTTGAACTAAAAATGCATGTAGTTCCTTTCCTATTATCTCATCTCTTGAATAGCCAAGTATTCTTTCTGCTGCAGGATTCCAAAAAGTTACTTTACCATTATCGTCAATCATTATAATTGCATCTCCGGCATAAAATGTTATAGTATTTAAAACTTCGTTCTTTTCTTTTAGATCATTTTCTATCTTTCTGCGTTCTGTCAAATCTACAGCCAATGCTACATACACTTTTTCTGAACCAAATTCAATAAGCTCCAAATGAACTTCTACTGGATATAAAGAGCCATCTTTTCTACGGCTCATTGTGTCAAAGATGATTAATTTCCGTTCTCCATTTGAAAGGGGTTCTAGAAATTCTTTAAAAGTTTGTAATGTAAATTCTGGACTTAAATCAATAGGAGTCAGCTCCGCAAATTCTTCTTTGCTATAACCTAAATTTTTTATTGCACCTTTATTCACATCTATTATTTTATATGTATCTGAATGGAATATATAAATTTCATTTAACGACTCTTCAAAAAGCTTTTTGTAGAATTCAAGCTTTCTTTTGACTTCCCATTCTTCAGTAATATCAAATATAATTAAATGAACTAATTTTTTCCCTTGATAGTCTATAAGAGTTGAATACACATTTACTAACTTTTCTTTCCCATTAATCACATTTTTTATGCATATACATGGACTACAACCTTTTTTAAAGATTTCCCAGCAACTATTATATTCACCTATGCTAAAAAAATCTGCAACTTCTTTGAAATCCATATTTTTGATGGTATTTCTAGGATATCCGTAAGACTCACAAGCGGCTTTATTAGCATCAATAATACGTCCTGATTCTGGCTCAATAAGCATCATTGCTACATCATGATCTTCAAACATACTATGAAATAATTCTTCTCTATTTTTAATCTGCATTTTTGCCTCATACAGATTAAAAGCCATTTCTATTTGAGAAATGAGTACACATTCATCTACACCTTTTAGAATATAACCATATGCTGAAACTGATTTTATTTTTTCTGTTATCTCTTTACTGGCGTTTGCAGTTAAAAATAAAATTGGGATGTCTTTATGTTGCCCAATTATTTTTGCTGCGTCTATGCCATCAATTGTTCCATTAAGTTCTATGTCCATAAGAATTAAATCTGGACTTTTGCCACTATGCATTGCTTTTTCAATAGCCTTTTCCCCTGATAATACTATTTCTGTTTTATATCCGTATTTATTTAATATATCTGCAGTTATTTGTGCATTAAGTTTGCTGTCCTCTACTATTAGGACTTCCTTAGTATTCATCAGCTAATACCCCCAACGAAAATCCGATAAATTAAACTATGTTGAAAGATTAAAAAAAGAATATATCTACTCTCTGGAAATTTTATTTTACGAAATATTATTATACTATTATCGCTTGAAAAAACAATAAATTTTGCCACTTTGAAAATGATTAACGGCAAAATTTTAACATTAAAAATTTTGTTCAAAATGTCAAAAATATTTCCTAATAACCCACAAAATATATTTCCATTTTTTCCTATATCTTGAATACTTGTAATTGGAATATCTTTTATATAAAATAGTATAAGAAGGAGTGGGATTTTTGTTTTATATACCAATTTTACTGACTTTTATTGCTAATGTTTTTACCATATTTTTCAAAAAATGATACCAGAAAAGTCAGAACTTATTTGTTACTTACATAATTATTTTGTTGATTGCAGCATTTAATCTGTTTGAGAGTGCTGCCGTGCAATCATCAATTGTGTACATTGTAGACAAAGAAAATCTGAAAACAGCAAATGGCATGAATCAAGTCGTTTATTACCGTATCGCTTTGCAGGATGCTATTTTTGCTATTTATTCCGATTTCAAATGTGGCTGCTGGGACACTTTGGCAGTTAAAAACACCTAAGGAACTGCATTATTACATACTCATTTTTTAAAAATAAATCTTTATCGGATATAGATAAATTGCCGGATTATGCAAAATAAATCATCGTATTGAACTAAATTTGATTACTGATATAAAACTAATGATAGACCTTTTGGATAAAATACTATAAAAGACTGTTATGAAGCTTGCCAATGATTTTCCAGTTTCGCATACATTTCGCATACAAAAAGGGTATCGATAAAATCTCGATACCCTGAAATCCTCTTAAATTCAGAGCTGGCGAAAGGAATCGAACCTTCAACCTGCTGATTACAAGTCAGCTGCTCTGCCGATTGAGCTACGCCAGCATTTATCGCCCTGACATTTATGTATTA
>JASBVU010000370.1 GCA_029960905.1 Thermoanaerobacterium sp. | reverse complement strand
TAGTGAAAAATCTATGTTAAAAGGGATAGGAGTGGAAGGACCTGGTGCTAAGACAGACATGGGTTGGGAGATAAGTCCTGAATCACTGTATGATCTTTTGAAAAGACTTGATAAAGAGTATACAAAGATACCAATTTATATAACTGAAAATGGAGCAGCATTTAAAGATATCATAACAGAAGACGAGAAAGTTCATGATAAAGAAAGGATAGAATATATAAAGGAACATTTAAAATATGCTAATAAATTTATAGAGGATGGAGGAAATCTAAAAGGATATTTTTTATGGTCGTTTTTAGATAATTTTGAGTGGGCCTATGGATATTCAAAAAGATTTGGAATAGTTTATGTGGATTATAAAACACAAAAAAGAATTTTAAAAGATAGTGCATTATGGTACAAAGAAGTGATAAATAATGCTGTTATAGATTAAATTTTTTAAATTCTTTTGTTGTATACACTGTTATTAAAATGGCATTTACCTCAAGTGAGATAATTTCCTTGGTATGCAAAGGAGGTGTTAATAAAATATAGGGAAAATTTAAGATTAACAGAAAATTGTAAAAGTAAATAATAAATAAATTGATTTAAATATAGAAGGGGATTTTATTTTATCTGCTTGAGGTTGAATGTAAAAATAAAAGTGGAGGTAAATTATAATGAAGTTTAACATGAAGTTTTTAGGAATTTTATTGATGATAATAGTCATCAGTTCCTACAGCTTCTACCCTGGAAATGTATGTGCAAATACGATAAGTGCAGGAGCTGGAAACTATACCGATACCCTTCCTGCAGGGCAAGTTGGTCCACAATCAACGGTGTATAAGACATCTAATTTAACTGGAGCTATTCCAACAAATAGTTGGGAAAGTTCAATTTTATGGACGCAGTATTCAGAAGCAATGTATTCTATTCCTTTATCTGTTAAATTTACGGGAAATGGGCTGCAAGTATGTAAACCACAAAAAAGTGGAGAAGGTACAAGTTCATACACTGGGCGATATGTGCTATGGGAGCACAATGCTAATACGCCAGATATGACAATAAAAAATTCTAATTATGGCAGTTATACGGATGCACGTGCTGATAAGATAACTGATTGGTCATTAGATGGAGTGTTGACATCTGGTTCTACAAATGTTTTAAAAGCAACTATAACGGAAGGCAGTCCATATATCTACTTTGATTTTCCAACTGGAAATCCTCAAATAGTATTTAATACTGCTCCTACGGTATTTTATGGGGATAGCAATAGTCAGTATTTGGGTATAACAATAAATGGAGTAAGTTATGGTTTATTTGCACCTAATGGAGCAACTTGGAGTGGTATTGGTACTACAACTATAACATGTAATTTGCCAAGTGGTAAAACATATTTTTCAATAGCGGGTTTACCTGACAATACAATTTCTACATTAAATTATTTCAAAGACAGAGCTTATGCATTTATTACAGGTACAAAAGTTTCATGGTCGTATGATGAAAATAATAGTCAGGTTACAACAACATTTACAATTTCAACAACAGCCAGAGAAGGCACAAATTTAGAAACAATAATCGGCCTTTATCCTCATCAATGGAGAAATAACTCATTACCATATTTACCATATACTTATAATACAGTTAGAGGATTGATGAAGACAATATCGGGTACAAGTTTTACAACGACGTATAAATATTATGGTATATTACCTACTATTCCACTAAATGGTTCTGATTCATCTACATTGAATTCTCTATTAAATAATGAATCAATTGGTATTTCATCGCCAGATACCTATTGGAACGGGAAAGATCAAAATAGAGTTTCTTCTGTTCTTCAGCTTGCTAAGATGAATAATAATAATACTACTGTTTTCAATAATGCACTATCTAATTTAGAGAGTAATTTAGATGATTGGTTTACTTACAGTGGTTCATCGGATTCTAAATACTTTTATTATGATCCAACATGGGGAACGTTAATTGGTTATCCAGCGAGCTATGGTACAAATGACCAATTAAATGATCATCATTTTCACTATGGATATTTCATAAATGCTGCTGCACAAATAGCTTTAGTAGATAAAAATTGGGCATCTCAAAATCAATGGGGTAGTATGGTAAACTTACTTGTTAAAGATATTGCAAATTGGGATCGAACAGATACCAGATTTCCATTCTTAAGAAATTTTGATCCATATGCGGGACATTCATGGGCAAGTGGCAATGCAATCTTTACAGATGGAAATAATCAAGAGTCTTTTTCTGAAGCGATGAATGCATGGCAAGCAATAATTTTATGGGGAACTGCAACTGGTCAACAAGCAATTAGGGATTTGGGTATATATATGTATACAACTGAGGCAGAATCTATGTATAACTATGTATTTGACTTGTATCATGATGTTATTGATCATAGTGGAGTATACAATTGGAACTATTCATCTATGATTTGGGGCGGAAAATATTGCGCTGAAATTTGGTGGGATCCAGGTTCAACAGCAAACTTTGCGGCACAAGGCAGAGGAATTGAACTTTTGCCTATAACTGGTGGTTCATTCTATCTTGCAAAAGATAAAAATTATGTTCAAAATTATTACAATGAAATGTTAACTCAGGGAGGAACTACAGAACCATCATGTTGGCAGGATATATGGTATATGTATTTAGCACTTTCTGATCCCTCTACTGCTTTGAGCAAATGGAATAGCTCTATAGCAAATGAAACAGGTCAATCGAAATCTTTTACTTATGTATGGTTAAATGCATTAAATACTTTAGGAGTTCCTGATA
>JASBVU010000369.1 GCA_029960905.1 Thermoanaerobacterium sp. | reverse complement strand
CTAAATAAATATAGTGATATTCTTCTAAGAAAAGAAAGCCCGAGCCAGGTCCGGATAACATAAATGGGTAATAGTGAGGGTCAGGCGGTGGAATTTTTTTAAGATAACGGCAATTTCTCCTTTATTGCTTGGTTCGCGATAAACAGAGTCTCTAAAGTTACCCCGAAGGAAATCAGCGCCAAGCAACAGCAACATCCACTTAAATTACATGATTCCGGCTTGCTTGAACTCCCGCCGGCCCATACATCCTCACAGTAACCTCCGGAAGATTGCCTTGCTGACGCCGGTCGGGGAACCCCGACCCAAAATAAAAGTCGAACTCTCTGGGTTGTTGTCTCTGGAGCTTCAACGTGTTGTCACTCAGTCAGACAGGAAAATCTGGCGGGAGTTGATTGGCCGCTACCATTATCTCAGTTTCAACAAGGATGCCGGCGCTCAAATATGCAATATTGTCCATTACCCCTTGGGTATCGTGGTCCTGTTCGGCTTCGGCGCCTCTGCCTGGCCTGTCAGAGATCGGGACCTGTGGATCGGCTGGATCGAGGAACACCGTTATCATTTCCGCCATCTACCCTCTAACCAAAGACTTCCGCTTTAATGGTTTTTATTATTTCCTAACTCCCACCTGTCCACCAATAGTCGTTACTAATCCTTTATTGATTAAGATTTCCTCAAGATCCTTGACACTTTCCTTTTCCAGACTAGCCAATCCATCGTATTTATAATGCTTATCTAGTTGCTTATATTTTATTTCAGCAAAACTGTGAAAAGGCAATAAATCAACAGCTTCTATTGCATCGGCGCCGAGTGAAACCAAGAAATCACCTATTTTATTTATAACTGCCTTATCCATATTAAAACCAGGAATAATAGGTATCCGAATCCGAATTGATTTGTCTCTAGCGATTAGTTTTTCTAAATTTCCTAATATTAATTTATTAGATACTCCAATTACTTTTTTGTGCACCACATCATCTATATGCTTTAAATCATACAAAAATAGATCAATATAATTACATAATCGCTCCAGATCATCCCACTTCCCAAAACCGCTTGTTTCGATAGCTATATGACAGTCTTCCTTTTTCAAGCATTCAGCCAATTTACAAACATATTCAGGAAATAACAAAGCTTCTCCCCCGCTAATTGTTACACCACCACCAGAATTTTTAAAGAAAGGGGTATCGCTCAAAGCTTCCTGTATAATTTCATCCATTGTCATATTTTGCCCGACGAAGGTTAATGCCTGATTAGGACAGGCATTAACGCACATTAAACATTTTACGCACTTTTCCCTCACCCGAATAGGTGGTTCTCCGTTTGGACCAGGAGAAATAATTGCTCCTTGCTTACATGTCTCCGCACATATACCACATCTTGTACACTTTAGCTCATGATAATATATTTCAACTTCGGGAGATTGCATTTCTGGATTATGACACCATGGACACCTTAAGGGGCAACCCTTAAGAAAAACGACTGTTCTAATCCCCGGACCATCATCTATTGAAAATCTCTGAATATTTGCAATTAAAGGAATTAAAGGTATCTCATTCATAATTTTAGATTTCTCCTTATATTTGGATTAAAAAGCTTATTAATACACCACGTCCCTTTAACCGTAAAGCAGTAGTTTAGGCATAAGTATTAACTCAACTTTCATACTTGATATTTTATCGCTCTGTAAAGTAAAGCTTTTAAGTGCATCCATCCGGGAAAAGCATTGGGAAGCAATGAGCTGTTTTTAGCTTTTTCTAAACTTCCTCTCCAATAATAGGGCTATCTAAATCGTTCTTTAAAAACGCTAACCATTTTTCACTTGATCTATTCTCATTTGCCCAAAATGAACATGCCATTCAAAGGTTAAGGCTATGAAATGCACCAACTTCATTGAGATTCACACTCAAGGAAAATATGATCATCTCGTAACCAAATTGACTCTCATCTCTCGCGCCTTCTCGGCAATGCGCTGGGTTACAATGCTTATTCTATAAACATTATACACAGACCAAAATTAAAACTAACCGCTTGAGTATTTTTTATAGAAATTAAAAGCCTCCTGCATGCCTTTCAAAAAAGGTGTATAAGTATAATTTAAAGTGTCAGCAATTTTTAAACCAGAGTAAAGTTCGTGCTGCTCCATTGGAAACGGCAAGGGTATGTTTTTTCGGTTTACCTCACTGACATCCATTTCATCAACTTTAATACATATACCTGAAACAATCTTCAAAGTGTTAATTAGTTTTTCATATGAAATTAATTCATGACAGGAAAGATTAAAACAATCATTATATACCTTCTCATTGCCAAGTGATCTAATGCAAATATTGGCGACATCCCTCACAAATACCAATTGAAAAAGCGCCAGGCACTTTTGGGGAAAGGGTATGCTTTTACCGTTCAGTATCAAATCGAAAAAGTAAGATTCCCTGGGGGCGTAATTAAACTGACCATAAACAAAAGCTGGCCTGAAGATGGTATAAGGTATATTCGTTTTACGGCACTGTATTGATAATTCTATTTCAGCAAGCAACTTGTTATATGCATATTCACCAGCGGGACCAGGCAGAGGTTCCGATAATTTTGGAGAATCTTCATAATACGGCAAATCTAAGGAACTTTTATAAACACTGCATGTGCTAAAATAAACATAGTGATTAATATTACCGGGTAAATTACCTATGGTTATTTTTATATCTTCTGGCGAAAAAGCGCAAAAATCTATTACCGCATACCAATTTAAAGGCGGTATTACTTTTTTTATGCTAACAATATCATGC
>JASBVU010000368.1 GCA_029960905.1 Thermoanaerobacterium sp. | reverse complement strand
TTGAAAAGAATATGGAGATGTGCGAGGCTTATATGCACCACCTCGTAAAAATTTAGCCCCAAACATCTTGACTGCTTCTGCACTTTCAAAAAGCTGTTCTTTGCTTTCAACGGCACATGGGCCAGCCATTATGACTACGCTTTTACCACCAATTTGGACACCGTCTACATCAACAATTGTTGAAATAGGGTTAAATGTACGACTTGCAAGTTTGTATGACTCAACTATAGGTATGACTTTCTCAACGCCTTCCATAAGCTCAACATTCTTTTCTTTAAGTTTTTTCTTGTCCCCAATCACACCTATTACTACTCGTTCTTCTCCTTTTGAAATGTGAGGTTTTAAATCAAGGGATAATAAAAGATTTGATACATCAGAGATTTGCTTTTCTGTAGCGCTTGGCTTCATAACAATTACCATTTGAAAATCCTCCATTCTACCGTTTTACATGTATTTAGGATATGAACCTAATACCTTTAAAAACTCCGTTTTACCCATCAATACATCTAATATTTTATTAATGCGATTATCGCATCTATGGCCTTCAATGTCAACCCAAAACACGTATTCGCCCATCTTTCGCCTAGAAGGCCTTGATTCTATCTTGGTCATATTTACATTTTCGCTAGCAAAAACCTCCAGTATCTTGCAAAGGCTACCTGGCTCATTTGGAACAGAAAATATTAGAGATGTCTTGTCGTTTCCCGTGTATTCACAATCTTCTGATGCAAGAACAACAAACCTTGTAAAATTATTTTTTACGTCTTGTATATCTCTATCAATAATTTGTGCACCGTAAATCTCTGCAGCCCTGGCATTACCTATAGCTGCAGCATACTCTTTATTTTTTATTTCAGAGACAGCTTTTGCCGTGCTATCCGTAGTTACAATTTCAGCATTTGGCAAGTTCATCCTAATGTAGTCCCTGCACTGAGCAAGTGCTTGTGGATGAGAGATTATCACCTTTATTTCATTAAAGTCCAGATTCTTGTCAGCAATAAGACAATGAGAAATTGGAATGACTATCTCTCCTTTTATTTTAAGCCCATCAGCATCATTTATAAGCATATCCAATGTGACATTTACAGTGCCTTCTATAGAGTTTTCTATCGGAACTAACCCTTCATCATTTTTGTTAATGCATAGCATTGTAATAATGTCTGGGATTGTTTTTAATTCTTTAATACAGTATCCTCGTTTTTGACTAACATAAAAAATAAGAGCCTGTTCAGAAAATGTGCCTTTCGGGCCAAGGTAGTATATGTTCATGCCACACCCCCTTTAACTTTTTGTTGATATTTTAATACTTTATTCTGCTAAAGTCAAGAAAATTTCTTTTATCAATTCAATACATTCAATATTTCTTCTTCTAAAATATCGAAAATCTCAGCGTTGCCATGTCCTACTGGCAAAACAAATTTTATCTTGCCTTCCCTGTTTTTCTTATCGTGTTTTATGCCCTCAACTATTTCATACTTGTCTATATTGCCGTAATCAACAGGAAGACCAGATGAAACCAGCAAATTTTTAATGCGCAAAAGATAGCTTTCATCGATGTACCTTCTGTTTAAGGCAATTTTAGCAGCATAATACATTCCAATGGCAACAGCTTCACCATGAATGTACTTTTTGTACTGTGTAATTGATTCTAAAGCATGTCCTATAGTATGCCCATAGTTTAAAACAGCTCTTATATTGTTTTCTTTTTCATCTTTTGATACAACATCGCTTTTTATCTCACATGATCTTTTTATCAGGTATTTCATCATATCATCATCTAAATTTAATATTTTCCCCATATTGATTTCAAAAAAATCTAGCAATGATTCATCTTTAATTATGCCATACTTTATAATCTCTGAAATTCCTCCTAACACTTCCCTTCTATTTAGCGTTTTCAATACACTTGTATCAATAAAAACAGCTTTTGGCTGATAAAATGTGCCAGCAATATTCTTCCCTTCATCTAAATTTACTCCAACTTTGCCTCCAACACTGCTGTCAACTTGCGCCAATAGCGTAGTTGGAATCTGTATAAAGTCTATACCCCTCATGTACAACGCAGCTACAAGGCCAGCTATATCACCTACAACTCCACCACCTAATGCTAATACAGCACTATCCCTCAATAAACCAAAGGCGAAACATTCTTCCAATAAACGCTTTACTGTATCTAAGTTTTTACTTTCTTCACCGGCTTTTATAACAGAGTGGTTTACAACAAATCCATCTTTTGATAAAGTATTTTCAACCTTTTGAAGATATATATTTGACACATTGGAATCAGTGACTATGATTACTCTTCGGCTTCTTAAGTGATTTTTCAAATACTGTCCTATGTTGGCTAAAATCCCATTTGAAATGTAAATAGGATATGAATAATTTTTTAAATTTACATTGATGATTTCCATTGAATCAACCCCCTATAACACTGTATCAAAATCATTATATATGCATATATTATAATAGAAAATTAAATAAATTTAAACAGTTCTACCTCTTATAGAGGTAATTATCGATTAAAAATCGGTTTTAAGAAAGGCTTTACGAATAACTCGTAAAGCCTTTCTCTACTCTCTCATATTCATTTTTAACTTAATACCAGTAGCAGTCTTGGCAAGACCACCTTCAGCCGTTTCTTTAAGTGCACAAGGCATAGCTTTCCCCACACTGTCCATTGCACTTACAACATCGTCAAAAGGAATGATGCTTTTCATGCCAGACAAAGCTAAATCGGCACAAATCAAAGCATTTGCAGCACCAACAGCATTTCGCGTGACA
>JASBVU010000367.1 GCA_029960905.1 Thermoanaerobacterium sp. | reverse complement strand
AATTTAGTTAACTCAAAAAGAAGTAGTACATTCATCATGGCATAGTTTATAGTTACCTGTAATATTAACAATGTAGTTAAATATCAATATTAGCTTGAAGGAAACGACTTTATTCCGTCTTATGCCTTGAGTTTGTGAAAGGGATGGTTATAAATAATGAATATAAGCCTGAAGAATATTTATAAAAGCTTTGAAGATAACATGGTTTTGCGTGGTGTTAGTCTTTCCATTGAAGATGGAGAAGTTATTGCCATTGCCGGAGAAAATGGAGCGGGTAAATCCACGTTGATGAAGATTCTATCAGGAGCATTATTGATGGATTCAGGTGAAATTCTTATCGATGGGAAATCGGTTAATTTTCGTAATCCACAAGATGCCATGAATTATGGGATTAGAATGATTTATCAGGAGATGAATCTGATTCCTGATTTATCTGTGGCAGAAAACATGTTTCTTGTTGATGAGAATCACAAATATGGTCATCTTTTTGTTGATAAAAAAATGATGCTTAGTGATGCTAAACAGTTTTTAGAGAAACTTGGGATAGATATAGACCCTAACACTAAAGTATCAAAATTAAGCGTTGCAGAGCAACAACTGGTAGAAATATCAAAATCGCTAGTAAAGGAAGCTAAGTTAATAATTATGGATGAACCAACTGCTGCGCTAAACAAAGAAGAAGTTAATAGGTTGTTTGAGCAAATTCATAAGCTAAAGGAAAACGGAGTTACTGTTATCTATATTACACACCATTTAGAAGAAATCTTCGAGTTGGCCGATAGAGTGGCGATTTTAAGAGATGGAAAGGTTGTATTGTTGAGTCCTACAAAAGATGTTGATCAGAGTCAGCTTGTATTAGCGATGGTTGGCAAGCAAATTGATAATTTTTATCCTAAGGAAAGAAATACAAACAGAGAGATTATCTCACTTGAAGTTTTAGGACTAACCTGTAAGCCATATTTTAAAAATATTTCATTTAAAGTTCATAAAGGTGAAGTGCTTGGAATTGGAGGTTTAATGGGTTCGGGAAAGAGTGAATTGTTACACTGCTTGTTTGGTGATATACCTTTAAGCAGCGGAAAGATTATTGTAGGTGGTAAAACTATTGATATACATAAACCAAATGATGCCATCGCAAACGGTATAGGTTTTTTAACAGCCGATCGTAAACAAGAAGGCTTAATTATGGACATGTCTATTTTACAAAATTTATCAATTGTTTCATTGAAGAATTTTGTAAAGACTTTGGGCTATGTTGACTTAAAAAAAGAAGCAAATGAAACTAAGAAATTCATGAAACAAGTTAATATTAAAACCAGTAATTTTGATATGACAGTTCGACATTTGAGTGGTGGAAATCAGCAAAAAGTGGTATTCGGTAAATGGATGATGACTAAGCCTAAAGTTTTTATGATGGAAGAACCTACACGTGGTGTAGACGTAGGTGCTAAAACTGAAATTTATGGTTTGATTAATCAACTTACTAGAGAGGGGATATCAATAATTCTTGTAACTTCTGATATACCTGAACTTGTTGCTATGTCTGATCGAGTGATAATTTTCAAAAACGGTGAAATTGTAAAAGAATTAGTTGGCGATTTAATCAATCAGCATAATATATTGAATTATTCAATGAGAGGTGAGATAGTTGATAAACATTAGAAATACAATTTCCGGACTGCGATCTCTTGTTATCCTTTTAATACTTATAATAATAGCATCTATTCTTTCACCTGTATTTCTAACTTCGTCAAATATTTTAAATGTATTGTTAGAGGTTTCGGTGATTGCTATTCTTGCAATTGGTCAAACGTACATTATTATACTGGGGGAGATAGATTTATCTATCGGAGCTATTCTAGGTCTTAGTGCAGCTATTTCTGCTGGAATATTATCAAAGGGAAATCTATTTGAAACTTTGTTAATAGGACTTTTAATTGGTGCATGCGCTGGGCTTCTTAACGGCTTACTAGTGACTATAGGTAGGATGCCTTCTTTTATTGCTACACTTGGTACTATGACAGCCTTTGCAGGATTGACACTAGTATATACAGGCGGTAACCCAATCGCTGTTACCTCAAAATCATTTCAATGGATAGGACAGGGCTATATACTAAATATTCCGGTTCCGGTGTTGATTATGATAATCTTGTATGTAATATTTTGGTTTATACTCCATAGAACTTATTACGGACGTTATGTATTTGCAACAGGAGGAAATATTGAATGCAGTAGATTGTCTGGCATCAATGTTACAAAAGTAAAGAATATTGCTTTTATATTGACAGGCGTATTATCAGCTGTTGCTGGATTTGTATTAACTTCACGACTCAGTTCTGCGGAGCCTACAGCTGGTAGTGGCATGGAATTAGATGCCATTGCTGCAGTAATAATTGGAGGAACGAGTTTAAGTGGAGGAAAGGGTCAATTAATTGGTACATTAATAGGTGCAGTTATCCTGGGCGTTCTTGATGATGGTATGAATCTGCTGAACGTTTCCGCATTCTACCAAGGTGTAGTGAAGGGGGTGATTATACTATTAGCAGTGCTATTAGATAGCAACATTGATTCTTTATCTAAATTTACTAAAAACCTTATAAAGCGGGAAGCAGCAGATAATATAGAAAAATAATAATAAATGGAGGTTATAAAATTGAAATTATTAAAAAGAGGCATTGCCTTTCTATTGAGTTCTTTACTCTTGACGGCTACACTTACTGGATGTGGTACATCTAACAGTAGTAAAAGTAGTACGAATGCAAGTAGCAGTACTTCCAGCAAAGAAGTGGACTTGA
>JASBVU010000366.1 GCA_029960905.1 Thermoanaerobacterium sp. | reverse complement strand
TACTGCACACGGACCATACAAAGGTGAGCCTAAACTTGACTTTGACAGGCTTGTAAAGATTAAAGAAATGCTTAAGATGCCTATAGTTCTTCACGGTGCATCAGGAGTTCCAGAAGCTGATATAAGGAAGGCAGTAAGCTTAGGTGTAAATAAGATAAATATTGACACTGACATAAGACAAGCTTTTGCTGCAAGGCTTAGAGAGCTATTGAAAGATGATGAAGAAGTGTACGATCCAAGGAAGATTTTAGGTCCATGCAAAGAGGCAATGAAAGAAGTAATAAAGAACAAGATGAGGATGTTTGGCTCAGAGGGAAGAGCTTAAGTTTTAGATGCATAAGGGACGGTTTTCGCCCCTATGGGATAAATTTGTTTTGAAGGAGATGTGCAATATGAAGTTTTTTATTGATACTGCCAATGTGGATGAGATAAGGGAAGCAAATGAACTTGGCGTAATATGCGGTGTTACCACTAATCCTTCTCTTATAGCCAAGGAAGGCAGAGACTTCATAGAGGTTGTAAAAGAGATAACCACGATTGTAGATGGCCCTATTAGCGCAGAAGTCGTATCAGAAGATCACGACGGCATGGTGAAGGAAGCTTTAGAGCTTGCTAAAATACACAAAAATATCGTCATAAAGATACCTATGACAGCAGAAGGTCTAAAAGCAGTTAAAGTGCTTACAGAAAAAGGCGTAAAGACAAATGTCACACTGGTTTTTTCAGCAACACAAGCGCTTTTGGCAGCAAGAGCTGGTGCTACATACGTAAGTCCTTTTGTAGGCAGGCTTGACGATATTTCCACAGACGGATTGCAGTTGGTGTCTGACATCGTCCAGATATTCGATATATACGGAATTGAGACAGAAGTGATAGCGGCAAGCATAAGACATCCGATGCATGTATTGGAAGCAGCAAAGGTAGGAGCACATATAGCAACAGTGCCGTACAAGGTAATCATGCAGATGATAAAACATCCATTGACAGATATAGGCATTGAAAGGTTCTTAAAAGATTGGGAGACAGTTCCTAAAAAATGATTTTAAGTCAGGGGATATTTCCTCTGACTTTTTTTAATATAAAATTATAAGAAAAAAATTACAAATGCTGAATATTTTTATAAAATGTGTCGATAATATTAACAGGATGTTAAAAAATTATTAAAATTACGCTGTGTTACTTGACTTTTTTAAAAGGTATAATAAAATATAAATAGTGTATAACGTTTGAATGGCTCAAGAATACATCATTATCTATTTACAAATATTATAACCGTGTATTCTAAGACCAATCTAAAACAATTCTTTTTTATTAAAAATATTATTTAAAAATTTTTTAATAAAATCCCATTTTACAATATAAATAATTATTTTATTCAGGAGGTGCCTTTTTTTGGATTTTAATGATTTAGAAGGGAAATCCCTTGCAGAACTTAGGGATATAGCCAAAAGATACGGTGTAAAAAGTATTACGAAGTACAGGAAACAACAGCTAAAAGAGCTTATCGTCGAAAAATCAAAACAGATGCAGCTTGAAGAAAAGACAGATGAAGAAGCAAAAGATGTAGAAAATTTGCAGTCAGAAGAAAAGCTCGATGAGGAAGCAATATTAGAAGGACAGCAAGAAGACAAAAAGGATTCTGAAAATGCCAAAGAAGAAAAAGAGCATGATGATGAAAAAAGCATAGAAACTGCATCGGAAAGTAGTGATGTAAAATCAGGAGATACAGAAGTTATTAAAGAAGATAAGAACGAGGCAAATGAAAAAGAAGAGAAAAAGACCATTGGAAAGATAAGTATACCAGTAGAAGAGCTTGAAAAATCAGATGCAGATTACGAGGAACTTAGAAGAAAGCTCAGGATGCGCTTAAGAAGCAAAGAAAATATTACGGAAAATGTAGAGGAAGCCAAAAAGGATATAGATGAGGCGATAAAGGTTAAGCACGAAGAAGAAGCGTATGAAGATGAAGAAAGTGTCAAGGAAGATATATCTTTAGATACAGAAAATGAGAAAATTGAAGAAAAAGAAGATGAAAAAGAGAAGGAAAAAGAGCCGAGAAAAAATAACAGCATATTTATAAAAGAAGGGCTTCCACTGATAAGTGATGTATCTGAGCCATTGAAAGAGCTTATAGAGACTCAGGGTGATGTCGTCGCTGAAGGCGTTCTTGACATAATGCCTGATGGATATGGATTTTTGAGGGTTGAAAATTTTATACAAGGCAACAAAGATATTTATATATCACAATCACAGATTAGGCGCTTTGGGCTTAAAGTTGGTGATAAAGTAAAAGGTATCACCAGGATTCCGAGAGAGGGAGAAAAGTATTCTGCAATTCTTTATGTGGAGTCTATAAATGGTGAAAGTCCAGATCTTGCCAAGAAGAGGATTCCATTCGATGAGCTTACACCTATTTTCCCAGATGAAAAATTGAGGCTTGAAACGATTCCAACAGAGCTTGCTATGAGGCTTGTGGACATAATAGCACCTATTGGAAAAGGCCAAAGGGGAATGATTGTGGCTCCGCCAAAGGCTGGCAAGACTACGCTTTTAAAGAAAATAGCCAATAGCATTTCTATAAATCATCCTGAAGTTCACCTTATTGTGCTTCTCATCGATGAAAGGCCTGAAGAAGTTACAGACATGAAAAGGTCTATAAAAGGCGAAGTTGTTTACTCCACTTTTGATGAACTTCCAGAACATCACACGAAAGTAGCAGAGATGGTGCTGGAATACGCCAAAAGATTAGTGGAATATGGTAAAGACGTTGTCATTCTTATGGACAGTATAACAAGGC
>JASBVU010000365.1 GCA_029960905.1 Thermoanaerobacterium sp. | reverse complement strand
ATATTGAAGATGAGTGTAATATGACAAGAGGACATTTTCACCAAGATAAAAATTGTGCTGAATATTATTTTTGTGTAGAAGGTGAAGGGTTGTTGTTGCTTATGAATGATAATAGTGAAATGTGGGCAGAAAAAGTATACCCTGGATCTGTACACTACATTGATGGTAAATATGCACACAGATTAGTGAATATTGGAGATACGGTTCTTAAAGTTGGAGCTTGTTGGCCAACAACAGCAGGGCATGATTATGATGCGATTGAGAAAAATGAATTTCCATATAGAGTATATAAAAGAAATGGTAAAGTTGAACTTGTAAAAAGATAGATAATATAATTTAAGACCAGCTAGTAAAAGTCAATAGGTTTTAGAAAGAAATTTAAACTTTTTTACGTTGCAAAAAAGGGTATAGCAAACAAACTCAATTAAGAGCCGAACTTTGAAAACTTAATAGAGTTAATAGTTATTTCCAAGTATAATGCAGAAGTTTAAGCAGCTTTATGAATGTTTTGATATTGTAGTTTGTGTTCATCAGGTGTCTTTAATACAAAAGGCTTATTATCCCTTAGAACAGCAAATACAATGTCTGAAATCTTGTGCATAATTGCTCCAAGAGCTACTTTTTTAGGTTTGGATTCCTTCTTTTTCTGGTAATAATCGTAAAGTACAGGATTTATTGCTATGCCATTTCTTTTTACTCTTACAGAAGCTAAAGCAATGGCATAAAGAACACGCCTAGCAATTTTAGAACCTCTTTTTGACATTTTATTGTCAGTACCTTTAAAATTTCCAGATTCATTAACAGAAGGATCTACACCAAAATATGCAAAAAGCTGCTTAGGTTTGCTAAATGCTGAAAAATCGCCTATTTCACACATAAGAGTAACCGCTGAGAGAAAACCAACACCAGGTATAGAATCGAGGTAATAAATTTGCTGTACAAATTTCTCAGACTTATTTTTATCCACAAATGCCTTGATTTCAGATAATATCAGGTTAATCTTTTTATCAAATTCTTCTATGAAATAAATATACATTTTTAGTACATCATAAACAGAAGACAAATTATACCTGAAATTTAAGGCATTTTTAGCAGCTTTAAACAACTTATCATACTTAGCTTTAGCGTAATTTAAGCCTTTTCTTGATGATATTGAAATAAGTTCAATGATTTCATCAGGTTGAGCATTAATAACATCTTCTGGTGTTGGGAATCTTTTCAGCACAGAAATAGCTGTAATTCCAGTAATATCAGAGAAAACCTTGCAGAAGCCAGGAAAAACAATATGCAATTGAGCTTTAAGTTTATTCACATAAGAAGTACGATTATCGGCAAGGCTATAGTACTCTCTGCATAAACATCTAAGATTTAAAATTAACTCAGCGGGCATAACAGAAACTTTGGTGTCGGGCGAATAACCAATGGCAGCAATACGTTTTGCATCAAGTCTATCATTTTTCACTTTTCTTATACCAATATTTTTGTTAGAATTAGTGATGAGAGGATTAATAACAAAAACCTCAAATCCTAATTTTTTTAGGTGGCAGAAGAGTGGGAAATGGTAGATTCCCGTAGACTCCAGAAATATCTTAGATTTCATGGAGAATTGCTCTTCTGCCTTTTTAATTGTCAGAACAGCGTTTTTTAGAGAATCGGCATTATCGTGGTCAACCTTAAATGGCTTTTTAAACTCCTTTCCATCAGGTGTCAAGATGCAAAACCAGCTAAAATCAGCAGCAACATCAATACCAACACTAATATAATTAGGCAAAAAATTCATTAAACAACAACTCCTTTAAGTAAAAGTGAATAAGAGTATCCATTCTATTTAGTGAGTAAACAACCTAGCATGTGACGCGGGTATCCCGAAAAGCCGGTCCCAACCAGCCAAAACATTAATCCTCACTAAATGGAATAATTAGCTTTTTCACAGGTATAGACCATAAGGAGGATCTCCCAGGAGGAATTTCATCTATCCTCTATTCAGAGAAGATTGTACACAAAGTTAAAGCTTAAGTCTATACCGGCTTAAAGGATATCCCAAATTATTTATTTAAAAGCAACTTAAATGACTTTTAAGATGTGACATATAAAGTCATTTAAGACAATATATGCATAATATGGGAGTTGAGCATTAGAATAAATCCGAACATAGAAAGGCTATGTTAAATTATTGTTCGGTGTATTAACTCCCGATTTGATATAAATCATGTAACTTTGTTACAAATATATTATACTAGGAGGAATTTTTAGTGAATAAAACTAATCCGGAAATAGCGGTCAAAGAATTAACTATGATGTTGATGTACCTGACAAGGTTTAATGAAAAAGGGCATTTTGGTAAAGAGTTGGATATGGCTTGGAAAGGCTATGATTTTGACACTATTAATGAACTGGATGAAAAAGGTTATATTATACAGGGAAGCTATCGTTCAAAGTCTGTAGCAATTACTGAAGATGGTGTGAAATTATCAAGGGAATTATTATCAAAGTATAATATTTTAGATTGGAAGTAGTAATTTATAAAACAGATATAATGATGTACTATCGATACGGCTTAAGGAAAATATTCCACTTGAAACAGATACAATTGCTAATAAAGATTTTCAAAAAACGTTTTTAGGATGAGCATATATGATAATAAGTGCAAGCAGAAGGACGGACATACCTGCATTTTACAGCGATTGGTTTTACAGTAGGATTAAAGATGGATATGTTTTAGTTAGAAACCCATTTAATTATCGTCAAGTAAGCAAGGTGCCCTTGTCCCTTGATGCTGTTGATTGCTTTGTGTTTTGGAGAAA
>JASBVU010000364.1 GCA_029960905.1 Thermoanaerobacterium sp. | reverse complement strand
TGTATCTTGATCAACTTCTTGAAGAATATGTAGAGTCTAAAGATGATAAAGTTAGAGAAGAGATTTATAAAAAATTTTTTGATAGATTGTGGGGAAGTAAATATTGTTTAGCAAAATATAAGAAAAAATATCAATTTAAAATCAACAAAAAAACTCTTAATTATAGGGAAGATCTCATTGAGCTATTTAATAAATATCAAATTATCGAATTTGATTATGTAAAAAGTTCATATTATAATAAATCAATTTCTTCAATTGATGCAATAAGGATTAGTATAAATAATTTATATGCTATTTATTTTGATAAAGATGTGTATTACGACAAAGAATATTATAAATTGCTTAAAGTTCCGAAAAATGAATATTACAAGACTATAAATAACTTGAAAAATGGTAACGAAGTTAATTTTAATGATATTCGTAATAAAATTGATGCTTCGTTAAAACAAGCTGAAATTATCAAAGAAAAAAGTATAAACAGAAAACTTGATTTGAAATGGAATGAATACAAAAAATTAATAAATGAGTTTTTAAAAAGAATTTTTAATAATTTTACCCCTATTTATCAATATGAACAAGAACGTGGATGGGAATTAAAAGTTTCTATTGATGGATGGGACGATGATCATTTTGCGGTTCGATATATTTGTAAAAGCTTAAGTGGATATTTAAAAGACTACAAGCGAAGCGTTTTAGGTTTTAAGAAAACAGATAAATTAAAATCTTGTGAAGTATGTGGTAAAATAATAAAACAAACTTCAAATGCAAAAAAATATTGTGAAAACTGCAAATCAATAAAAATTAAAGAAAGACATAAGAAATATAATGCAAAAAGAAAAACGATTCATAGAAACTTAAGGAAAAGTTTAAAAAATAGTTTAAGATCAAGAAAATTTTAATAATTTATTATCCTCTATACTTACAGTATGGAAATACATACAAAAAAATATCTTAAGCGGCTTTGCCGCTTAAAAATAAATCAAAATACAAAGGGAGATTGATACAATGAATAAAGTTGAACTTTCTAAAGTAGTTGCTGACAAACTAGGTATTCAAAAGAAGGATTCTGAAGCAGTAGTATCCGCTGTTTTTGAAACAATTGGTGAAGTTCTTGCTTCTGGCGAAGAAGTTAATGTGGCTGGTTTTGGTCGTTTTGGCGTGAAGGAAACAAAGGAACGTACAGCTAGGAATCCAAAGACTGGCGAAGAAGTCAAAGTTGAAGCTTCTAAGAAGCCGACTTTTAAAGCAGCTAAAGCCCTAAAGGAATCCGTTAAAGGTTAATTTTAATGAATTGTTGGGGGTGTTCGTCACCCCCACTTTTAGATTCAATGAGGTAACTATATGACCAATAAAAAATATCTATTCGACACAAACGCCCTCTTACTATTTCCTCATTTACTGAACCTAGATGGAACAAAAATCATACCATATACGGTTTTGCGTGAACTAGATAAACTTAAAACAGGATTTAATGAAATTGCATACACAGCCAGAGATGTAGTTAGAAAAATTAAATATTCTGGGGATATTATATTTGATTCTAATTTTAACTACCCTTCTGGTGAAGATAATAACGATGATATTATAATTGAATGTGCAAAATCAAACAATGCAATTTTAATTTCTGGTGACTTTTTAGTTCAATTAAAAGCAAAATCATTTGGTGTTGATGTTTTTGATATAGATGGTTTAAACGATGATTATTTGGGCTATAAAGATGTAAATTTAACAGATGAAGAAATTGCTTATTTATATGAGCATTTAACAGAAAATATATATGGTTTATTACAAAATGAATATTTAATTGTGAGAAATACAAATGGAGATTTGATTGATACGTTAGTTTGGGATGGTCAAAAACTTAATTTTGCTCATCATAAAGGCGTATCATCGCAAATGTTTGGTAAGTTAAAGCCCTTAGACCCCTATCAAATTATCGCTTTAGATTCTCTTTCTAGAAATCAAATGACCATGCTAAAAGGGAAGGCTGGAAGTGGTAAGAGTCTTATTGCTCTTAGTTATGCTTGGTCACAAATTGAAAAAAACAAATATGATAAGTTAATTATATTTTCTAATCCTATAGCTTCCCGTGGAAGCACAAAACTCGGATTTTATCCGGGTACACGTACAGAAAAGTTAATGAATTCTACGCTTGGTTCAATGTTGTCTAGTAAGTTTGGAGATCCAATGACCGTAGAAATGTTTATTACTCAAAACAAAATTGAACTCCTTCCTTTTGCCGATATTCGTGGATGGGATTCAACTGGTATGAATGCGATTATTTATTTTAGTGAAGCACAAAATCTTGATATTGAATTAATGCGCCTAGGAATTTCTCGTTGTTCTGAAGACTCTAAGGTTATTTTGGATGGAGACTATAGCTCACAAGTAGACTCGGACATGTTTGCTGGCATGAATAATGGCATGAAAAGAGTGTCAGAAGTTTTTAGGGGCAAAAATTTTTATGGAGAAGTTTATCTACCCAATATATATCGTTCAAAAATGGCTGAAATAGCACAGTTATTATAATTTTTAAGGGAGAATGATAAGATGGATAATCACCTTTCTAAAATTCGTAGTTTGAATGATATCAAAGAAGATGTATACGCGCTTTACCCAAATGCAGTAAAAGTGTCAATTACATTTGAAGGTGATAAGGTTACAGTTACACCTACCGAAAAATACAAAATTGATCCTAGAGCGTTAGAAGATTCAAACGAGGAGTGATTGAATGGTCTTCGCTCCCGAAGCAAAACGAAAGTCCTCAGAAGACATAAATTCATATTTAGTACGTCTTGGTGAAAATCTTGATTTATATAATTTAAC
>JASBVU010000363.1 GCA_029960905.1 Thermoanaerobacterium sp. | reverse complement strand
TAAAGAAGCATTTAAGGCAGGGTGGAAGAGTGTAAAATTGTATTTTATGTTAGGTCTTCCTACAGAGACAATGGAAGATGTAAAAGGCATATCGGATCTTGCCCATTTAGTAGTTGATGTCTACAAAGATGTCAATGGCAGCACAAAAGGTCTTAAGATAACTGTAAGCACTTCAACTTTTGTGCCAAAACCATTTACACCATTTCAATGGTATCCTCAAGACGATATGGAGACGATAATAAATAAGCAAAATTATTTAAAAGAACTGCTTAGAGGAAAAATATTCAGCTATAATTGGCATGAACCAAATATGAGTTTTTTAGAGGCTGTTATTTCTAAAGGAGATAGAAAAGTAGGACAAGCCATTATTAAAGCATGGGAAAGTGGATGTAAGTTTGATGGTTGGGATGAACAGTTTAAATTTGATAAATGGCTGGAAGCGTTTGAGAGTGTTGGAGTAGATCCTAAATTTTACGCTTATAAGAAGAGGGATTTTGATGAAGTTTTTCCTTGGGATATTGTGGATGTAGGCGTAAGGAAAGATTATCTTAAAAGGGAATACAAAAAAGCCATCGAAGGAAAACTTACAGGTGATTGCAGATTATATTGTACAGGATGCGGAATAAAAGATCTTGATGAAGGAGTTGTATGCTTTGAAGCTGAGAGCTAAATTTAAAAAAGATGGGGATTTAAAGTACATTTCTCATTTAGACCTTATGAGAACTATAGAGAGGGCTATGAGAAGGGCACAAATAAAATTTTCATTGTCAAAGGGATTCAACCCACACCCATTGATATCTTTTGGACCGGCACTTAGTATGGGTGCAACAACTCACGGCGATTACTTTGATGTAGTGATAGACGACGAAATTGAGCCTCAAAAATTCAAAGATGATTTGAATATGGCATTGCCTGATGGCTTAGAAATCATCGATTGCTATATTGTCGATGATAAGGATTTGCTGTCAAACAAGGTGAAAGAAGCCGAATACATTGTAGATGTTTATTTGGTAGACGATAAGGTAGACTTTGCCGCTGAGATTAAAAGATTTTTAGGTAGAAGTGAGATATTAGTAGAAAAGGAAACAAAAAGCGGCAGTAAAATTATTGACTTAAAAAGTTACATTTTGGATCTTAAAATACTTGATGTACAAGGCAACAAAATCAGCTTGTATACGAAGCTAAAGATTTCTGAAGGTTCTCCAGGACCTGTCTATGTTGTAAAAGCTCTTGATGATTTTTTAGGGCATGTTTTTGATATGAAGAGAATCTTAGTAGACAGAAGAAACCTTATTTTAAATTGAGGTGTTTTGCTTGAAGAGAATTTTGTTTGATATAAGTGATAAATTTTATCAAGTAGCATATTTGGAAGATGGCTTGTTAATTGAATATCATGTTGAGCATTCTGATAAAAAAAGTATAGTTGGGAATATTTACAAAGGAAAAGTGAAAAATACTATAAAGGGTATGCAAAGTGCTTTCATTGACATAGGAATAGATAAAAATGCGTATTTATTTGTAAATGATGTTAAAGGAATTCCTGAATCAAATTCCTCAATAACTAAATATGTAAAACCTGGTCAGGATATAATTGTTCAAGTTTTAAAGGATTCTATAGGACTTAAAAATCCGAGAGTTACGACAAATATATCGCTGCCTGGAAAATATGTAGTGCTTATGCCTGATTCTGATCATGTTGGGATTTCTCACAGGATAGAAGATGAAAAAAAGCGAATGGAACTAATAAATATCGCCAAAAGAGTCAAACCGGATAATGTAGGCATAATAATCAGAACGGCAGCACAATATGTTGGAGAAGAGGAATTTGAAAAGGACATAGTTGATTTATGCAAATTGTATGAAGATATATTGAATAAATGTAAATTTGCTGATTCACCTGAGTTAATTTACGAGGAAGAAAATTTTATCATTAAGTACATAAGGGATTTGTCGTCATTGATGGTTGATGAAATAGTGGTAAATGATATTACAGAATATAAAAAGATTTTTGATTATATTAAAAAGGAAGGTCTAAATATTCGGGTAAAATATGAGGATGGAGATTTAGTAGGCTTATGTGGGATCGAAAAACAAGTAGAGAGATTGTTAAGCAAAAAGGTTTGGCTTAAAAGCGGAGGTTTCATAATTATTGATAAGACAGAGGCTTTGACTGTCATAGATGTAAATACCGGTAAATACACAGGTAAATCTTCACTTCAGGAGACGATTTTAAAAACGAACATAGAGGCTGCAAAAGAAATTGCATTACAATTGAGATTAAGGGATATTGGAGGAATTATTGTTGTAGATTTTATCGACATGGATAGCGATAATGACCGTCAGAAACTTCTAAAAGTTTTTGAAGAATCTTTAAAAAGTGATAGATCGAAGTGCAGCGTACTTGGCTTTACGCATTTAGGATTAGTTGAAATGACGAGAAAAAGAGTTAGGTCAAACGTAAGCGAATATTTGCAAGACAACTGTGATTGCTGCAAGGGATCGGGGCATGTCATGTCTAGCGAAATGCTAGTTTTAAAAATAAATCGTTCGATTGAAAGAATCTTGAGGAATACAAATGCTAAGAAAATAACTATAACTTCAAACCGCAGGATACTAAACATAATCGAGAAAAACAATATAATAAAAAAGTATATGGAGAAATACGGCGTAGAAATAGATACCATCTGCAATGGTAAATTTGACACTGATGAATTTTATGTAGATTATCAGTTGTAATTGACATTTTTATGTTATTGTGTTAGAATACACTTTGTAGCCGCTCGGAACGGGTTTTAATGCTTCAATTGAAGTACCTTGTTTTCCGGCGAG
>JASBVU010000362.1 GCA_029960905.1 Thermoanaerobacterium sp. | reverse complement strand
TTGCCTTCACAAATTGCTTCTACAAATTCTTTTCCGTAGAGATGTGGATAATCTTCATATTTATCCAAAGCATCCTCGTCTTTCTTTCCTATTTCCCACAAAAGAGACGGTACAAAACTGCCATTTGACGGTTCAATTGTGGCATAAGCAAAACCGTCTTTGCCTTTGAATAGCAGTTTCCAATTTTCGATTATGGCAGGGCCAATTAATTGTGCATTTGGACATCTTTTCATCATTTCCGTAAAATTCATATTACTGCCATAAGCCAAATAAAGCTTTCCCATAGGTTCATCTCCTAATTAACTTTACCGTAAAAATTATATTTAAACAAAGGTAAGAGAACAAAATGCCCTCTTACCTTTGTTTAATGCTTTCAATGTACTTTATAGCCTTCTCTATCCTTTTAATCGTCTTTTCTTTACCTAGTAGTTCAATTATATCAAATAAACCTGGTCCAAATGTTCTACCAGATATAGCAAGCCTTGTTGGATGGAATAAATCACCACTTTTTATATTCAGTCTTTCTATCAAATCCCGGTACACATTTTCAGTTTCAATTAAATTAAAATCATCTACTTTCTTAAGTGTTTCAACAGCTTCTCTAAGTATGTTTTCGACTCCATCCTTTTCAAAATACTTTTTAACACCTTTTTCATCGTACGAAAAATCATCTACGAAGTAGTATGACATAGCATCAGCTATTTCGCTTAAAGTTTTTTCCCTCTCTCTTACAGCACTTACAATTTTTCTTATATAATTGTAATCATAATCATCACTTATTAATCCTTTGCTAATCAAAAACGGTATGACTTCTTTTGTCAATCTATCAATATTGTAGTCTCTTATGTAAATGCCATTTAGCCAAGTAAGCTTTTTTGTGTCATATATAGCTGGATTTTTGGATACTCTATCTAAAGTAAATTCTCTTATGCTTTTTTCAGTCGTAAATACTTCTTCACCATCTGATGGAACCCATCCCAACAGTGTAATATAGTTTATGATTGCCTCAGGAAGGTAGCCTAAATCTCTAAACTTCTGCACAGACGTAGCTCCATGCCTCTTGCTGAGTTTGCTTCTATCAGGCGCCAATATCATTGAAACATGTGCAAACTCTGGTTTTTCAAAGCCTAATGCTTCGTATATGAGAATTTGCTTAGGAGTGTTTGATAAGTGCTCTTCACCTCTTATTATATGGCTTATCTTCATTTCATAATCATCTATTACCGTCGCAAAATTATATGTAGGCATATTATCTGACTTCATTATGATAAAATCGTCAAACGTTGAATTATCAAACTCAACATCTCCTCTAATTATATCATGTACTACCGTTTTCCCTTCCTTTGGCACTTTTAGACGTACGACATATTTCTTACCTTCGTCTATGTACTTTTTCACTTCATCAGGCGACAAATTCCTACATTTGCCTGTATACATAGGTGGTTTTCCAACCTTTTGTGCTTCGCTTCTCATTATGTCAAGTTCCTCTTTTGTGCAAAAACAATAATATGCTTTACCTTGTCTTACCAGCTCATCAGCGTACTTTTTGTACAATTCAAGCCTTTTTGATTGGTATACCGGACCCTCGTCCCAATCAATACCAAGCCACTTAAGTCCGTCTAATATTGCTTTCATTGAATCACCAGTTGAACGCTCTAAATCTGTATCATCAACTCTCAAAATTAACTTCCCGTTGTTATGCCTTGCAAAAAGCCAATTAAATAATGCAGTTCTTGCACCTCCGATATGTAAATTGCCTGTTGGACTTGGTGCAAACCTAACTCTTACATCTTTCATATAAACATCCCTTTCCAGCTGTCTATTGGATTTAAAACTAATTTAGATTATACTTTAATATATAATATTTTTCAACAATTGCACATATTATATGGTTACACGACTATTAATATTTTAAGGAGGCGCAAAATGAAGGATATAATCGTAAATTTGTTAAAAGAACGAGGGGTAAATATTGAAGACATGGCTAAACTTGTATTAGAGCTTCAAAAAAAATACTATGACTTAACTATGGATGAGGCTATCGAAAGCCTAAATGCAGTTTTAGACAAGAGAGAAGTTCAAAATGCCGTATTGACAGGCATAACCCTTGACAAACTTGCAGAACAAAACATGCTTGAAGAACCGCTTCTATCAATCCTTAAAAGAGATGAACCACTGTATGGAATTGACGAAATTCTAGCCTTAAGCATTACTAACATTTACGGATCCATTGGACTTACAAACTATGGTTACTTAGATAAAGTAAAACTTGGCATAATAGGAACATTGAATGAACATAAAGACGAAAGGTGCAATACATTTATAGATGATTTGGTCGCCGCAATAGTCGCTGCCGCATGTTCGAGAATAGCTCACTCCATCAAAAGTGGAAAATAGATTTTTAAAAAGGGGCTTATTGAAAAATGCCCCTTCATTTTAGCTTTTTTCAAAAAGTTCTCTTGGGATATGGCAATAGCCGTTTGGATTTTTCTTAAGGTACTTCTGGTGATATTCCTCAGCATCGTAAAAATTTTTCAGCGGCTCGATTTCAGTTACGATCGGTTTTTCATACTTTTTCTGCTCTTCTTCCTTAGATCTTAATATCGCATTAAAGTCATCATCATTTATGTAGTAAATTCCTGTACGGTACTGCGTACCTATATCATTGCCTTGTCTATTCTTCAATGTAGGATTTACGATCTTCCAATAGCTTCTTAACAAATCTTCTAACGATATAATATTTTCATCGTATTTTACATAACAGGCTTCAGCAAAACCTGTCGTATTTGTGCAGACTTCTTCGTATGTTGGATTTTCCTTGTTTCCATTTGCATA
>JASBVU010000361.1 GCA_029960905.1 Thermoanaerobacterium sp. | reverse complement strand
CATCAATTATTCATTTGACAGTATATATACACTATCTATTATTAGCAATGCATTTGGAGGAGGAATGAGTTCTAGGCTGTTTCAAAAAATTCGTGAAGAAGAAGGGCTTGTATACTCAATCTACTCTTATCCATCTACATATATTGACACAGGCGCTTTTACCATTTTTGCAAGTACTGCGGCTGAAAATTTAAAATCAGTTTATGGATTGACTATAGAGGAAATTTTAAAAGTAAAGAACGAGGGTTTTTCAGAATTTGAGATAAATAAATTTAAAGAACAGCTAAAAATTAGTATTTTAATGGATATGGATAGTACCAGTAGTAGAATGTCATCATTAGGTAAATCTCTACTTTTTTTAAAAAAAGTTTATACTGTCAATGACATTGTGGATAAAATTAATTCAATTACATGCGATGATGTTAATAATCTTGCGAAAAAGATATTTAATATTGAGCAATTGGGAATTTCAGTTATTGGCGATATAAATAAAGAACAGATAGGATGGATGAAAATTGAATGACAAATTGATTCTAAAGATAAAAAAAACTGATGATGCGAAGGATTTGCCTTTGCCAAAATATATGAGCAAAGGAGCTGCAGGTATCGACTTATATGCAAAAGTAAATGAAGATGTAGTTATTAAACCTGGTGATATAAAATTGATAGGAACAGGTATAATGATACAGTTACCTGAAGGTTACGAGGCACAAATCCGCCCAAGGAGTGGACTTGCACTAAATAACGGTATCACCATGTTAAATTCTCCAGGCACTATAGACTCTGATTATAGAGGAGAAATTAAATTGATATTGATAAATCTTGGAGAACTGGATTTTGTAGTTAAAAGAGGACTTAGAATTGCGCAGATGATAATAAATAAAGTAGAAATACCGGAAATTATTGAAGTAAATGAATTGGATGAAACTGCAAGGGGAGAAAATGGATTTGGACATACTGGTTTATAAATAAGGAAGGAGGATAAGATGAGGCTAAGTGAATTTGGCAACAAAGAGATTGTAAATTTAAATGATGGAAAAAGGCTTGGCTTAATTGAAGATTCAGATCTTATGATTGATGAAAATACGGGAAAGATCAACTCAATTATTGTTTATGAGACAAAAGGATCCATTTTCAGAAGCAGGCCTAATTTTATAGAAATACCTTGGGAATACATAAAAAAGATAGGAAATGATATGATAATTGTAGAAGTTGAACTTGATAAAATGAGAAAATTTTTATGATTTTTAATAAAGGAAAGGCAAATATCCTTTCCTTTATTAGCATAATAAAGTATAATAATATTAAATTTATTTTTATTTGCATGATGTATATGAAAGGGTGGTTATTACGAATATTATTGTTCAGAAATTTGGTGGCACATCTGTATCAACATCTGAAAGAAGAAACATGGCAGTATCAAAAGTAGTAGATGCTATTGAACAAGGATTCATGCCAGTAGTTGTAGTATCTGCGATTGGAAGAAGCGGAGATCCGTATGCAACTGATACATTGATAAATTTTGCTAAATCAGTATACAAGGATACTCCTAAAAGAGAACTTGATATTTTGATGTCATGTGGTGAAATTATTTCAAGTGTTATATTTGCAAATGTATTAATGAGTAAAGGCTATAAGTCAAAAGTTTTTACTGGAGGACAAGCGGGAATCATTACGGATGACAATTTTGGAGATGCAGAAATTATAAGAGTAGAACCACAGTATCTTCTTGATGCGTTGAATCAAAATATAATTCCCGTAGTTGCTGGATTTCAAGGAATTACAGTTGATGGCGATATAACTACATTAGGCAGAGGTGGAAGCGATACAACTGCTGCATTATTAGGTGAAGCATTGAAAGCATATGCGGTAGAAATTTATACAGATGTAGATGGCATTATGACTGCGGATCCTAGAATTGTATCTAATGCACATATACTAAAGCGAATAAGCTATAATGAAGTTTTTCAATTGGCAGAACAAGGTGCAAAAGTAATACATCCTCGGGCAGTAGAAATTGCAATGAGAGGCAATATACCTTTAGTAATTAAAAACACAATGAGTGATAGTCCGGGAACTATTATTACTCAATACAATAATGTCTACAATAACATATATGATTCTGATAACCTCGTTACAGGTATAGCTAATATGAACAATAGAGTTCAAATTGTCATTGATTTAAATAAAGATGTTAAAGATATTTTTGGAAAGATTGCAGAAGCTAAAATCAGTATCGACCTTATAAATGTTTTTCCTGATAAAAAAATATTTACAATATCGGAAGCCGATTTATCAAAACTAGAAACATTGTTAAAAGAAAATGAAGTAAAATACGATATAAGGAAAAATTGCAGTAAAGTTTCAATAATTGGAAATAGGATACGTGGTGTTCCAGGCGTCATGGCTAGAATAATAAAAGCATTATCTGACAACGACATCGAAATTTTTCAAACTGCAGATTCCCACAATACTATTTCATGTCTTGTAAGTCAAGATAAGGCAGATATGGCTGTGAAAGTTTTACACGATGAATTTAAGCTTGAAAGCTATAATTAGTGCATAATATGCGCTAATTTTTTTTATACTAATTTTATAGGAGAGTGATAAAATGGGTATATTAAAAAATGAAGATTCGCCTATGCAAACCGGTACGGCGGTACAACAGAATATACAGAGTTTTGGACAGACAAATTTGCCAAATTTCGAAAGCAGCATTCATTGTCTAACAATAATTGGACAAATAGAAGGACACATGATATTGCCACCACAAAACAAGACTACTAAATATGAACATATAATACCACAGTTAGTTGCAATCGAGGAAAATCCTCAGATA
>JASBVU010000360.1 GCA_029960905.1 Thermoanaerobacterium sp. | reverse complement strand
GCTTCATCTATGACTGCATTTGATGGATCTTCGCCACCAGTAATTATTATAGTCTTTGCGCCTTTTTTTATTGACTCTAATTGTATATTTTCTCTGTTACCTACGATTAACGTCATACCAGCTTCTATTCTGCTTACTACACTTTGCGTTTGCATGGCGGCAACAATTATGTCGCCTCTTACAAATTCTTCATTTTTTAAGATTAGTTTTCCGCTTAATGTCTTTATGATATTTTCAACTGGGATAGTGTAATTTGACAGCTCATGTGACGATGTCAGGTATGCTTTTGCAAGGTCTCCCATAGTAGCAATGCCTTTTAATTTGTTTTCATCGTCTACTACCACAATTGTCTTGGAATTGTTGTTTAATAAAATATTCCAAGCTTCATACATAGGTGCTTTTTCACTTATAGTAAGTGGTTTGTCATAATCGATATCGCCAACCTGAGTATATACATTATCTATCAATAGTGGTTCATTTACATTAAAATAGTCTAATACAAATTGCGTTTCTCTGTTAATAGGTCCTAGCCTTACCGGTACTGCATCTATTTTGTCGGCTATTCTCTTTAAATTGGCGTATGCAATTGCTGAACAAATAGAATCAGTATCTGGATTTTTATGTCCTGAAACAAATACAACACTCATATTCAATTTCTCCTTTGTTTAGATTTTTGAACTTTGCAAATAGTTTAAAACTGAAGATTATGTAAGATTGTCATGAATATCTGTTGGCGGATTAAATGAATCATATCAAATTACCACATAAATATAATATAATATGAGGAGGTATAATGTAAATGGTAATGAATGTTGAGAGTCAGCTTTATTCTTTTCTTGTCATGTTATATGGTGGCATAATAATCGCTATTTTATACGATGTATATAAATTGTTCAGGTTTATATTGAGGCCAAAGAGGATTGCAACTGACATAGGAGATATCATCTATTGGGTATTGGGAACAATCGTATTTATATTTTTTTTATATGTGAGTAATTACGCTGAAATAAGGTTTTACTCATTCCTTGGCCTTTTGATTGGTATACTTTTGTACAACATATTTTTAAGTCCTGTTGTAATGAAGATACTGCTATTTTTCTATAAACACATAAAGAATACAATAATATGGACCTATAAAGTTGTGTCATATCCATTTATTGTTGCTTATAAAATTTTATCCATACCTTTAAGATATCTTTCAAAAGTAATAGGTATTCCTGGCAAACTAATCAATAATACAATATCACATTTTAATATTTTTAAGAGAAAAAAATAGAGGATTTTTCTAATAAATGTCGAATATATTTATATTTAAAGGACTAAAAATATTTGAGAGGTATGTTGACCATGAAACAAAGGAGAAAAATTAAACTAAAACCGGTGCTTTTAATTCTTTTTGTCGTCTACATATTATTTACGTTTGTAAGGCAGCAAATGACATTAAATGTGTTGGATAAAAAATTAAATGCAGCTATCACACAGGTAAATGTTGCTGAAGAAGAGAATAAAAAATTAAACAATCAGATAAAATATATAAAGACAGATGAATTTGTCGAAAATGAAGCCAGGCAAAAATTGGGACTTGTTAAAAAAGGAGAGATAATGTTTATAGATACTGCTAAGGATGGCCAAAATTCATCGAATTAAAGCGATTTTTTCAATATGCTTGATAGAAATAACTTTTTAATATATAATAAACATATTAGTAATCAAATAAGAAGAGGGAGGATAAACATTTATATGCCATTTCAGGTAGGAGAGGTAGTTGAAGGAACTGTTCTAAATATCACAGATTTTGGAGCGTTTGTTCAATTACCAGAAGGCAAAACAGGTCTAGTCCACATATCAGAAGTTGCTAACACCTATGTAAAAGACATAAACGAGTTTTTGAAAGAGAACGATAAGGTGAAGGTAAAGATTCTTTCTATGGATAAAGGTGGAAGAATAAGCCTATCAATAAAAAAGGCTTTACCAAAACCAAAACAAACAAAGAACAGCAAAGGGTATGACAGTGATAGTTACAACAATCGGAATAATAATATATCTTTTGAAGAAAGGATATCAAAATTTTTAAAGGATTCTGATGAAAGGCAGCAGCAGCTTAAGAAGAATTTTGATTCAAAAAGAAGAGGCGGCGGCTATAAAAGAAACGCTAGTTATTAAAACTTCGGGCAAGCCCGAAGATTTTTTATGGGAGGATTATTATGAAGTACTCTATTATCGATATAGGAACAAATTCTGTCCGCCATCTTGTGTGTGATGTAGATGGGAAAGAAATTAAACACATAAAGAAGGATGTTAAAATAACAAGGCTTGGTGATTCTGTATCGAAAAGTGGGAAATTAGCCAGTGATGCCATTGAACGAACAGTAAGCGCAATAAAAGCTTTTTTAGACGATGCTGCGAATCACGAAGTACAAACAATATATGCTTTTGCGACGTCTGCAGTAAGAGATTCTAAAAACGCTGACAGTCTTATAAATGAACTTGCAAAGCTTGGCATAAATATTGATATAATAGACGGCGAGACTGAAAGCCTTTATGGATATTTAGGTGTCTCATACGGAATAAGAAGAGAAAATGTATTGGTTTTAGATGTTGGTGGAGGAAGTACAGAATTTTCTTACTTTAAAGGACACTTAGTAAAAAAAAGCTTTGATATAGGTGCTTTAAGGCTTACTGAGAAATTTATAAAGAATGATCCTATTTCGATTGATGAGTACAATAATATAAGCCTTTATATAACAGACATGCTTGCGCCATTTATCAGCGATAATCAAGACATGCCTAGAGAGATAGTCGGGATAGGTGGTACAATAACAACACTTGCCGCTATGTCACAGGATTTA
>JASBVU010000359.1 GCA_029960905.1 Thermoanaerobacterium sp. | reverse complement strand
TTTCCTTTTAAGTCAAGCAAAACGCCAAAAGATATGTGGAAAAGCTGCTTTATCTCTGGTCTCAATGTAAATTCTGGGCTATCAAGCACAGGCTCGCTTCCAAAGTCATCCTTTTTAATCAAAACCTTGTACGATTTTTTGCTTTCTTCCAAATTTGATAAAGCTATTTTGTAAAGTTCCCTGTAGAATTCCTTGTCAAATTTGTAAATAAGGTTTACTGCCTGTAGCCAGCTTGTGCCAGACGTCTTTATGTGAAAATTCTTCTCAGTTGTTTGGCTGAAAATCTTGTAAATGCTAAACTTGTCGCTGCCTGAATGTAGACTAAGCTTATAGCCACCTATTAACTTTGTAAGATCGTAATGTTTTTTAAGCTCTCTCTCAAATTCATTTACGTCGCCTACATAGTCAATTGCCTTTTCAAATTCCCCAGGAAATTTAGGAGCTATGCTAAAAAAGTCAATGCCATTCCGATGCAGATACTCGGCTACGAAAAGGTGATCTTCCAAAGTCGTCACTTTTCCGCCTTCGTCGATAGAGATTTCAAGGTCAAAATCATTCAACTTTTCCTTCAAGATGTCATTAACCTTCTCAACAAACTTCATTGCAGCCTCATATGCAACTGCGGATTTTATTATCTCATCCTCTGATACTAAATGACCTCCAAAGCCTACATTTAAAGATTTGCCTAAAAAGTCTTCCACAATTTTTTTGCTTACATCTGACAATGTCTTTGCTTTTTCTTTGATTTCTAATGGTGTCGCACCACTTACATCAAAAAGCTGCTCACTTAAGTCCAGAGTGTACATCGTATAGCCAGCATCTATGCCTTCTAAAAGGTACTTCTCATCTTTTATATGGTCTGCATCAGCGCCATAATGACCTATATAGCCGGTCTCCAAAACTCCCAATACTACTTTTAAAAGCACATCTTTAAAGTCCCGGTTTGTCTTTACAAGCTCTCTTGGCGATTGCTGCGCCAAAACAGGGAATACATCGAATTTTTTTAAAGCACTTAGTTGAGCTGCCGTTGCCAGCCCAAGCCTGTCTCCCGTACCGAACGAAGCATTTTCCCTGCATATAGTAGGGCCTATGTGAAACCTTCCGTTTAGCGTCACGTAGTTATCGAAAGTAAAAGGATACACATTAAACTGCAGGTTATCGCTTATTTTCTTGTCTTCGAAAAAATAAGGTTCTTTAAGCTTCAATTCGCCTGTAGACAATATGCCGATCATTTTTTCGTTTTGCTTTTTCACCACAAATATATACGTGTTTTCACCAAGCTTCCTTAAAGAATCTGGATATATCTTAAACCCGCTTTCTTTAAGCACAGCCGATACATTTCCAACCATTTCTCTTCTCTCCTTTCAAATGGGAAAAACATACTGATTTAAACCAAATCTATGACGACATGATTTTTTAAATCATCTATTACATCCACGTTTTGCTCGCCTGACGTTATAACCCTATCGACATCTCTTATATTGCAAAATGACACCATAGCATCTTTACCGAATTTACTACTGTCAACGACGACAATTGATGTTCTTGAAGACCCAATCATAGTTCTTTTTACTTCCGCCTCAAAAATATCAGAAGTCGTAAAGCCTTTTTCTAACGACACTCCTGCTGCCGCAAGGAAGGCAATGTCAGCATTGTACTTCTTTACGTACTCTACAGCGTCCGGGCCTATCAAAGAGTAATTGACGTTTTTAAGGTTTCCACCTGTCACATGCAAATTTATATTCGTGTTTCTTGCAAGTTCAGCAGCTATATTAAGTCCATTCGTTATAACCGTGATGTTCTTTAAGCCTATATAGTTAATATACCGTGCTAACTGATAAGTAGTAGACCCTGCATCAAGAAAAATGCTCATTCCCTCTTTAATCTCCTCAATCGCTTTATTAGCTATCTTTTCTTTTTCTTCGATGTTTTCTTCCATCCTAAATAGCAGTGGAGGGACAATCACATTTTTCTTAAGCACACCACCACCGTAATTTCTCTCTATAAGTCCTTCTTTTTCAAGCTCATCTAAATCCCGTCTTATTGTCTCATCAGACACTTGGAACATTTCGCAAAGCTCAGATACTTTCACAGATTTTTTCTTCATGAGTATTTCTTTTATCTTATTTCTTCTCGTAGAAGCCAGCATACGACACCATCCTATACAAATTATCATCTATCTTAAAGGCATCTACCAATTTATTATCAAATCAGTGAGAATTATTTTTCTATCTATATATTAACACATATTCGACATAAAACCAATAATTCCTCCTCAAAATCCAAAAATTTTTGTGTGGTTTTTGTGGAACTATTGGATTGTAGCTTTGTATTTGTCCTTCAAATAAGAAATTCCACTTTCTATAAATGTGCCTTTTGTGTTTTCCATCAAGATGTTTATATACGGTTTTTTGTGCTTTAAATATTTGAATACTGTTTCATAATCTAATAGTCCCGTACCTACAGGCACAAATTCAAATTCTCCTTCATTTACCACAAAATCTTTCGCATGTACTGCTACAATCCTATCACCAAACAATCTAAAAGCCTCTTCAAAAATAATCTTTTGACTTTTGTAATTCTCCTCAGTCAGCAGGTTAGCCGGATCCAATATGACCTGCAAATTGTTGGACTTTACATCATCTATAAGCCTTCTCATGACTTTTGGAGAGTAAATAGGATGGTTAACACCTGGCTCTATGCCTACTATGACTCCAAATTTTTCAGCTTCCTCAACTAATTCAGAAATACTTTTCACCACTTCACGGTATGCCTCTTCTGTAAAATTATCAGTCGTTTTTCAGACTTCATTCTCTCGTCCATCTCTTCCAGTACATCTACAAGAGCCATG
>JASBVU010000358.1 GCA_029960905.1 Thermoanaerobacterium sp. | reverse complement strand
TACCAGTTCCCACGTCCCTGAAACAGCTCCTGTTATAGTTCCATCGGGATTTAAAGTTATGTTTACCGCTTTCTTAAGATGCTTTGTGATATCCTTTTCGTGGTTTATAAACTGATACTCACCGGGTATATCTTCTTGATTGATCGTTTCCAAACGCTCTCCTGTATAACGGTATGGAGCCACAACCGGCCACCCGTCCTGGTTCATAAATAACTGATGAACGCGCACTTCATGTACCTCACCCCGATACGGAAAACGCGTATGGAATACCAAATACTGTTGTCCAGTCTCAGTATCAAGATAAACAGAATTGTGTCCTGGAGATACATATCCGTAACCCCGGACGGATTTTGGATCCTCCATATTTTTTCGGAACAGAAAATGTCCCATCAGTTTATTACCAATTGGCGAATGATCTACATTGCCTGGCAATACAGCATTCTGCCCAAGGCTATCCACATATGGCCCATCGGGATTCTTTGAACGAAATACCCGCATATTGTATTCTCCATTTGCTCCTAACCAACCATACGTGACATACAAGTAATAATAATCGGTTTCTGGATGGTAAACAACATAAGGCCCCTCTCCTGATTTACCGTATCCTCCTGATATTTTTGTGCCGAAATACCTATCGATTAACCTGCCATCCGGTGTTTGCCCATCTTTTCCAGGATAAATAGGCCGTCCAGTCTCCTTGTCAATTTCGAGTATAAAAATTCCTCCCGACCAGGAACCGTAAGTCATCCATAAACGACCATCTTTATCAAAAAACAGATTTGGGTCTATGGCATTTGGGTATATGGAATTATTGTATGTACCATTCTTATTAAACCAGTTAGGATTTTCTCCTTCAAGTATACCGGCCTCTATCAATGATGGGATATTGGTATTGGTCCATTTTTTATTCACATCGCTGTTTTGATCATAAGCCTCATCTCTGGTAAAGCCAGAATAAATAATGGTATCTACATACTCATATGGGCCTTCTATATTTTGAGACACTGCAAAACCTATAGCTGAACGTATATAAGTTGAAGATACGCTGTAATAGAGCATGTAAGCACCTTTTGTGCCATCTTCGTTTATATAATGAGGATTCCACAAAATCTGAGGAGCCCATACTGCGAAACCACCTTTACAGTCAGCATCATCCTCACCAGCCCAAGCGAAAGACTCAGCCAGGTTTTGAGATAGATCGCCGTATAACGCATTGCCAGGGGTTTTATAACCATTTGTGAATTTGGTCCATTTCATCAAGTCCTTCGATTTGGCAGCCTCTATATGAGTACCAAAAACGTAATATGTATCATCTACTTTTATTATACAAGGGTCATGAACCGATACGTTTGCAAATTCTGGTTTATAATCAGCATCTGAAGCACCTGTATCGGCAAGAACAGCTGTTGAAAACGGAAAAGCAAGCAAAAGAGAAATTAGTCGTCTGAGAGTAGTTTTTTTCATGCAACTCCACTCTTTTTTGTCCATCTACGTATAGATATTATAATTTTTAAAAATGATTTAAATTCTCACTTTTTTGTTTTTATCCTTAACACCGTAACTGAATTGCTGTCAAATTCAAAGTTAAACGTCTTTTTCAATCCTTTAACTTTTTTGGTGGCAGGATAAACCCTTCGTGGATTCAAAAAATCATTT
Organism: Thermoanaerobacterium sp.; assembly: GCA_029960905.1. Lineage (GTDB taxonomy): Bacteria > Bacillota > Thermoanaerobacteria > Thermoanaerobacterales > Thermoanaerobacteraceae > Thermoanaerobacterium. The sequence continues at coordinate 1,197 of JASBVU010000358.1, read as the reverse complement.
TCATCACTCTTGCTTTCAGCTGATAATATTGTAGCTATTCCTTCGTGCATTACATTTTGCACTCCATCCAATATTACCTTGACGTTCTGATTATTGTCAGAAGCATTCACAACTTTGAGAATTATATCTCCATTTTTATCAATGCTTGATACTGCATATAAATCATCATAGTCTGTCCTATCAATTACATCATGAATTAACTTTCCATCAAGATAGCATTTGATCCTCTCACCCGAAAGCTCAATTTTTATATCATACCATTTCCCGGAAACTACAGTAATATCGCTGTGATCTGTTATTACCATTTTGTTTCCCGCCACCGATTTCTCTATGGCTGTACTGGTATTACCCCAACCACCAATATTCCACCAATAAAATGTATTATCGTTTTTAACGCCGAATAAGATCAACATTCCTTCATTTCCACCTATTTTGCGCGCCTTAAGACTCATTGTATAATTTTCCCATTTCGTATCTCCTGTAATAGCATAACAATTTACATCCCTACTGATTTGTCTCAACGCCCCGTTTCCTATCCTCCAATTACCGTTGACTACTCGCCTCGCCAGAAAAATCATCAGAGAAAATAACCCTCCCATCTTCCCCTATAACTTTAAAATCTTTATATTCAACCTGAGTAGCCCATGAACCTAAACCAACCATACCCTTGATACTCTTTTCATCTTCTTTTTTCGGAACTGATAGCTCTAACGGAAGTATGAAATCACCTCTGTTTTCACTGAACATTTTTTGAACATAATAACTTGGCGTGCCATATAAACTCACATTATTAAACCAGATTAAATTTGGTTGCCACTGAGAAGCCCCAACCTTCCCCAACAAAGGTGCATAAGAAGCCATAACGACAATATCAGAATTGCGCTCCACTCCCGTTAAAAAAGCAGCTTCTGCAAGAGCAGCTTCCATATTGTTTCTGCGGCTTGGAGTATGCGCAGCATATTCCCCAATAAAAACTTTTGGGCCATTTCTATCATAGTCATCATAGCGGTCAACGTTGTTGAAGAACCATTCCGGGGGCATATAAAAATGCTCATCTACAATATCCGCTTTTCCCGTTTTTTTAACCCATTCCCAAGCACTATGAAAAAGCGGGCCACTTGCATGGGGACCTGCAGAAAATATAATATTTATATCAGGATATTTTTCTTTTATTGCGTCATAAAACTTTTCGTACCT
>JASBVU010000357.1 GCA_029960905.1 Thermoanaerobacterium sp. | reverse complement strand
TTGTAAAAGAAGGTAAGGTCAAGATATCCAAAATATCACAACAAGGCAGAGAGCATATAATAAGAATAATGGAGGATGGAGATATTTTTGCCGAGTCTCTTCTTTTTATAGGTGGCAAGTATCCAGCTACTGCAGAGACCATAGAGGATTCAAAGATTATTGTGCTCAAGAATAAAGACATAGAAAACTTGATACTAAACAATAATGAAGTAGCCTTAGGCATAATAAAACTCATGGCAAAAAGGCTTCAAAGTGTGGCGGTTATAATAGAAAACTTAGCGCTTAAGGATTCTCTTGGCAGGACAGTTTCTATTCTTCTGGCATTTGCCAGGGAAAAAGGCATAAAAGGAAAAGACGGCATAGCCATAGAATTAAACTTAAATAGACAAGATCTTGCTAACATGGTAGGCACGTCTCGGGAAAATATGACAAGAATCTTAAGCCAGTTAGACAAAGAAGGAGTCATAAAGCTTGAAAGACATGCCATAATAATAAAAGATGTAAATGCATTAAAAAATTTGTCATAAATTTGTTGTAGTTATATTCAATGTGTGTTATAATTTATATGCAATTGAATAAAGTTCGTTAAGTGAGGCTCCTATGCGGATACATGCTGATGCCCGGAAACATCGAGAGATGCCAATGGGTCAACAGATTCTACCGTTACAAGGTTTAATCTAATTCAGCCGGTACTACCTATGCCGCATAGTGCTAAAACCCAACGAGTGTGTTGAGATTAGAGCCTTTTACGTTTTGTAAAAGGCTTAAATTTTTTAAAGGCAGGTGGTAATGATGGACTCTGGCCCTTATAGTCATAAGCGAATAAAATTTAATAATTCAAAAAAGAATATGAGGGAGGAGTCTATCTTGCCTTAAAACTCCTCCCTTAGAAAAGGAGGTAGTGAAATGCCAATTTTAAGTCTTTATTTAAGCAGAATTTTAGGCAATAAGATAATGCTTAAAAACGGTGAAATTTTAGGTAAGCTTAAGGATATTGGAGTTTCGACGGCATTGACACATCCGATTGCAATATCCATGTTGGTGAAGACAAAGTCTGGCGTCAAAGAATACAAGTGGGAAAACATAAAGATAACAAAAAAATTTGGGCAGTACGAACTTGTGTGTACAAATCCAATAGAGGAACATAACCTTAAAGATGTTTTGTACTTGTCGAAAAATGTTTTGGATAAACAGATTATCGACGTGAATGGAAGGAAAGTAGTAAGGGTTAATGACATAAGGTTGGCGCTTTTGGATAAAGGCTTGTTTGCAATTGCTGTCGATATAGGTATTGAAGGCATATTGAGAAGACTTGGTCTTGCAAAGCCTTTAAAGAGGATTTTAAAGAGATTTGGAAAAACAATATCCAGCAAATTTATACTTTGGGAAGATATAGAGACGATTACTCGCTCAAAGGAAAACATAATGTTGTCAAAGACGTATCACAAGTTGGCAACACTTCACCCTTCTGACCTTGCGGACATCATAGAAGATCTGGATTTAAAAGCCGGTATAGATATATTCTCCAGTTTAGAACACGGAAGAGCTGCGGATGTGCTGGAGGAAATGGAGACAGATACTCAAAGAAGCATATTAAACGAGTTGCCTGTTGCTAAGGCTGCAGATATTTTGGAAGAAATGCCTGCAGATGAAGTTGCAGATATACTTGATGATCTGAATGAAGAAAAAGTAGAAGAGCTATTAAATGAGATGGAAAACAACGCATCATTGGAAGTCAGAGAGCTGATGGAGTATCCTGAGTACGCTGTTGGAAGCTTGATGACGACTGACTTTGTGGCATTTGAGAATACTCTTTCCGTTGAAGAGGCAATACGGGAGCTTAGGCTTTTAAAACCAGATGAAGATATCATTTATTACATCTATATAGTTGATGAATCAAACAGGCTTTTAGGTGCGGTTACGTTTAGAGATTTAGTAATTTCGGAACCTAATACTCTGTTAAATGAAATCATGAATAAAGACATCATCTATACCCGCGATATGGATTCAATAAAATCCCTTATAAAGACAGTTACAAAGTACAATTTGGTAGCGATTCCCGTTGTAGATGATGATATGAAGCTATTAGGAACCGTGCTTATAAATGATATAATATACGAACTTATGAGAAGTGGAAAGACATTCGCAAGGAGGTAGTGTGAAGTGACAAAGAGGAAGACTTTTTTGACTAATTTATTGATATTTCTGTCGATTTTAGGACCAGGGATAATCACAGGAAGTGTTGACAATGATGCAGGTGGCATAACCACGTATTCTGTGGCAGGTGCTACCTATGGATATAAACTGCTTTGGACATTGATACCGTCATTTATCGTCTTAATTGTCATTCAGGAGATGAATGCCAGGATGGGTGTTGTGACGGGGAAAGGGTTGGCAGACCTTATAAGGGAAAACTTTGGTGTAAGAGTCACGTTTTTCATCTTTCTTGGACTGCTTATTGCAGACATTGGCAATACCGCAACGGAGTTTGCAGGCGTTGCAGGCAGCATGGAAATTTTTGGCATAAGCAAGTATATAATGGTACCATTGGCTGCTTTAGCGGTATGGCTTTTAATTGTCAAAGGCAATTATACTGTAGCGGAAAAAGTGTTTTTGATATTCAGCGTTTTTTTGCTGTCATACGTCATATCAGCCCTTCTATCACATCCAGATTGGAAGGCTATAGGTGAGTCCATCATAAAACCGACCATGTCCTTTAATACAGACTATTTAAGCATGGTAATAGGAATTGTAGGTACCACGATAGCCCCTTGGATGCAATTTTACATGCAATCATCGGTTATAGAAAAAGGCATAAAGATAGACGATTATAAGTACACAATTTGGGATGTGGTGATAGGCTGTATCG
>JASBVU010000356.1 GCA_029960905.1 Thermoanaerobacterium sp. | reverse complement strand
AAGAAATGAGCTGGAAAGAAAGCTTATTGAGTACAGGGCAATTGTAGAAAAAGCAGAAAAACTTTCTAACAAATAAGCGTTGCACTTGATTACTTGACAGGCGATTTGACAAAACTCCACAATCAGTATGAAGAGCTTAAGGACAGGCAGCTTCTAAACATACGCATAATAGAAGCTCAGGAAGACGAGAGAAAAAGGATTGCCAGGGAGATTCACGATGGTCCCGCACAGTCTATGGCAAATGTAATATTAAAAGCAGAGTTATGCGAGAAACTAATAAACAAAGATGTAGAAAAAGCGAAAGATGAGCTTAAAAACCTTAAAGACATAGCGCATTTATCTTTAAAAGAAGTGAGAAAGATCATATACGATTTAAGGCCATCTGTTCTTGATGATTTAGGCTTAATACCTGCTGTCTCAAAGTACATAAACGACTTTACAAATGATACGGGAATAAATGTTGATTTTATCACTTTATCTGAACATAAAAGATTAAAGCCTGAAATAGAAATAACCTGTTTCAGAGTCATTCAGGAAGCCTTGACAAACATTCGAAAGCATTCAAAGGCGAGGAATGCTGTGATACGCTTAGAGTTTGGTGATCGATTTATAAGCATAATTATAAAAGATAATGGCATAGGCTTTGAAAAAACATCTCAAGACAATAAATTTGGGCTATTGGGGATGCGGGAGAGAGTTCAGATATTAAACGGGAAATTTGAAATAAACAGTTCACCTAATGAGGGGACTCAAATTTACATTTCTATTCCGCTAGGTGGTGATAAGTGTAATGATTAATATTATGATTGCTGATGACCATGTGCTTTTGCGTCAAGGGTTAAAACAGATAATTGAATTGGAAGAAGATATGAGAGTGGTGTATCAGGCATCTGATGGAGAAGAAGCTTATAATTTGGCTAAAAATAATTCTCCAGATATAATTTTGATGGATATAAACATGCCGAATGTAAATGGCATTAAAGCAGCAAAGATGATCAAAAACGATGATCCGAAAAATAAAATAATGTTTTTGACTATCTATAATGACAAAGAGTATCTGATAGAGGCGTTGAAAATCGGTGTGGAAGGTTATATCTTGAAAGATGCTGATTCAGATGAACTTATAAAGGCTATAAGGATCGTATCAAATGGAGGCGTTTACATACATCCTTCGCTTATCAGAGAGATCGAAAATTTAGAGAAAAATGAATGCAAAAAAGATCTAACTGATAGAGAGTTTGAGATTTTGAATTTAATTGCTGAAGGTTATAGTAATAAAGAAATAGCAGATAAGTTGTTTTTAAGCGAAAAGACAGTCAAAAATCACGTGTACAATATATTTAGAAAGCTGGATGTAAAAGATAGGACTCAGGCTGCCATATATTTATTAAAAAATAATAACATGTACAATATGCATACATAAAATTTGCTTTTATTCCAAAAATATTTTATAGTTAATATGTAATCCAAAATGTTTAGGAGGCGTATGAAATGGAGAGTGGCGAGTTAAAAGACATTGAAAAGAGATTAGGATACAAAAGCAAAAATGGATGGCTTAAAGTAAATGACGAGGAAAAGGAAAAGATATTTGAGTACGCAGAAGATTACAAAGCATTCATAGGAGAGTGTAAAACGGAGAGAGAAGTTGCAGACAGGATAATAAAGGTTGCTGAAGAAAGTGGCTTTATAAATTTGGAAACAGCTACAAACTTAAAGCCAGGCACAAAAGTATACTATAACAATAAAGGCAAATCAGTCATTTTAGCTGTTATCGGAAAAGATTCTGTCCGCAATGGATTTAAAGCTGCAGCCGCTCATATAGATTCACCTAGGATTGATTTAAAACCAAATCCACTATACGAAGACAGTGGTCTTGCTTTGTTTAAGACACATTATTATGGGGGGATTAAGAAATACCAGTGGGTTACGATACCATTGGCATTACACGGAGTTGTAATAAAGGAAAGTGGCGAAAAAGTCGTTTTTAACCTTGGAGAAGATGAAAAAGATCCTGTGCTATACATAACTGATTTACTGCCGCACCTTGGAAAAGATCAGATGGATAAAAAAGCTTCTGATGTAGTTACTGGAGAAGCATTAAATCCGGTTATAGGAAATATGCCTTTGTCTGAAGACGTTTCTGTAAAGCCAAATTTGTTGAAAATTTTAAACGAGAAATACGGGATAGTCGAAGAGGATTTTATAAGTGCTGAGTTGGAGTTGGTGCCAGCACATAAACCAAGGGATATAGGCTTTGACAGAAGCATGATAGGAGCTTATGGACAAGACGATAGGATATGCGCTTATGGCGTACTTAGAGCTATTTTAGATGTTGACAATCCTGAAAAGACTGCAGTAGCTATATTTGCTGACAAAGAAGAGATAGGAAGTATGGGAAATACAGGATTGCAGTCTAGATTTTTTGAAAATGCTATAGCAGAAATCTTGGAAAAGCAAGAAGGCAGCACTGATATAAAGCTTAGAGCAGCCATGAGAAATGCAGAATTGCTGTCTGCAGATGTAAATGCTGGTTTTGATCCTTTATACCCTGATGTAAGTGAGAAGCTTAACAGCTCATATATAGGAAATGGTGTATGCCTGACGAAGTATACGGGTTCACGTGGAAAAAGTGGATCAAATGACGCAAATGCTGAGTTTGTGGCAAAAGTGAGAAAGATATTTAATGAAAATGATGTAGTATGGCAGACAGGAGAGCTTGGAAAAGTCGACATTGGAGGTGGAGGAACAGTCGCACTTTTTGCAGCAAATTATGGCATGGAGGTTATTGACTGTGGTATTGCACTTTTAAGCATGCATTCACCTTATGAATTGTCATCAAAACTTGACTTGTACATGGGATATAAAGCGTA
>JASBVU010000355.1 GCA_029960905.1 Thermoanaerobacterium sp. | reverse complement strand
GAGGTTACCTATACAAGACGTTTATAAATTTGACAATAGAAGGATTATTGCTGGCAGGATAGAATCTGGCGTACTTAATGTGGGAGATGAAATAGTAATATATCCAAGTAAAAGAGCGTCTAAAGTAAAATCCATCGAATACTGGCAAGAAAAGGACAAGGCGACAAAAGTTGAAGCGGGAATGTCAGTCGGAATTACGCTTTTTGATGAGTTTTTTTATAAAAGGGGAGAATCCATAACCCGCAAGGATGATGAAGCACCGCTGGTAGGAGATACGTTTAAAGCGAATATGTTCTGGATGGGTGAAAAAAGGCTGACAATAAATAAAAGATATAAGCTTAAATTAGTTACACAAGAGACAGAATGCGAAATAGCTTCAATCAACAAAGTTATAGATGCTTCTACGCTTTTTTCAAATGACGACGCAAAAGAAGTAAATACTAACGAAGTCGCTGAAGTTGTGATTAAGACTAAAGATAAAATTTGTTTTGATGAATTTAGAAATAATCATGTAACAGGGAGATTTGTCATTGTAGATGGTTATGACATAAGTGGCGGTGGAATTATAAATGGCCTAGAAATTTTAGATGCAGCGAATAAATTTGTAAAAGAAAATATAGAATTTCCAATAACATGCTTTGATGAATATTATTATTTAATACAATCTAACGAGATAAAGAAAGTAGCTGTTGAAAGAAAATCATACAAAATAGGTGATGATTTGCCTATAAATGGAGACACATATTATTACCCTAATGATTTTGATGTCGTTGATTTAAATAATGAGCTATCTGCCTTAATAAGGGATGGCAAATTGGTTGATTTAATCGATTTAAATGACTATAAGTATGAAGGTTATCCTGTATATAGCAGTGATGGATTTTTGGCAAAGGTAAAAAACCGAGATGATTTTATTAATTTTAAAAATGATTTTAAGAAATCAAAATTTGATTTAGTTGATTTTGCAAACAAGTGGTATGATCCGTTGGCTAATAAACGGATTGTATATAAAGCCGTTTAAAAGTCGGAACTTAAGAGGTGTTTAATTTGTGCCTTATTATTGAGAATATATCCAAAAGTTTTGGATTTGATTCAAAAGCGAATTTAGTACTGGATAATGTCAATCTTTTAATAAACAAAGGAGAATTTGTATGCCTTGTTGGTCCTTCTGGTTGCGGTAAGTCTACATTGCTTAATATAATTGCCGGTCTTGAAAGTGCGTCATGCGGTAGAATTATTTTAAATGGTATGACAGTAAGGGATGCAGGTATTGATAGAGCAGTTATGTTTCAAGAACCTGCCCTTTTTCCTTGGCTCACAGTGATAGATAATGTAGAATTTGGGATGAAGATGGCAGGCATAAAAAAAGAGGAAAGAAAAAGAAGAGCTATGAAATATTTGAAAATGGTTCATCTTACAAAATTTAAAGACTCATATATTCATCAATTGTCTGGTGGCATGAGACAGCGTGTTGCGCTTGCAAGAGCATTAGCCATTGATTCTGAAGTGCTCCTAATGGATGAACCATTTTCAGCCCTTGACAGTCAAACTAGGGATATTTTACAGTTGGAATTACAGCGGATTTGGATGGACACAAAAAAAACAATTGTCTTTGTTACACATAATATAGAAGAGGCTGTGGTATTGGCTGATCGCGTTGTCGTAATGTCTACAAATCCAGGAAGAGTTAAAAAGGAATTTAAGATAGAACTTTCTAGGCCAAGAAAACCAGTAAGTCCGGACGTAAATTACTATGTAAGGAAAATAATGGATGAGTTAAGGGAGGAGGTAGAGAAAGTTGCAAAATCCGAATATGACGGCGATTGGAGTGTTGAAAAGGATTTGTTTCTATCTAATATTGATAGCAATATGGGAATTGGTCTATAAAATAAATGCAGAAATTGTAAAAATGTGGAACACAAATGTTATACCTTCTCCAATCTCTGTTTTTATTCTAATAATTAGATTATTCGAAACTAAAATGCTTATATATGCAATATTATCCAGCATGAGAAGGCTTATAATTGGGTATTTAATATCTGTTGTAATTGGTTCTGCATTAGGTTTTTTAATGATTCGCTTTAAATATATTGAAGAAAATTTTAGTTCGTTGATATTAGGTTTACAGACTTTACCAAATCTTGCGTGGGTACCTTTTGCAATTCTTTGGTTTGGTTATGGTGAAACCACAATAATTTTTGTCATTGCCATTGGCTCTATATTTTCCATTAGCCTTGCTATAGATTCGGGCATTAAAAATATAAATCCGATTTATTTAAAAGCAGCGAAGACAATGGGGGCTAAAGGATATAAATTATATTCAAATGTGATAATTCCGGCTGCACTTCCCAATTTGATGTCTGGCTTTAAAGAAGGTTGGTCGTTTGCTTGGAGAGGTCTGATTTCCGGAGAAATGTTAGTTTCTGCAAAAGGTTTAGGAGAAATACTTTTAAAAGGGAAAGATGCATCTAATATGAGTCAAATTGTTGCCGTAATGCTTGTAATTTTAATTTTAGGTTTAGTCATAGATAAATTTGTATTTGGAAGAATAGAAGGCTCAATAAGATATAGATGGGGATTGAATATGCGCAAAGTTTTATAGAAGAGGTGAGATATAATGAGCATAGATAAATTAGATCTTGAATTATTAAATAACGAGTATAAAAATAAAAGCCCATTTGAAATTATAACGTATGTTTATGATAAAATTGGTGCATCACGTGTGGCATTAGCTTCAAGTCTTTCAATAGAAGATCAGCTTTTAACAGATATAATATTGAAGATTGATAATAAGGCAAGGATATTTTTTATCGATACTCAGCGGCATAATCGGCGTAAGTGCCGCGTGGAGCTCACGCAATATGCGGACGA
>JASBVU010000354.1 GCA_029960905.1 Thermoanaerobacterium sp. | reverse complement strand
GAGGTACAGCAGGCTCTATTGCTGCAATTGCATCTGCTAGAGATGGAGCCAAGACATTAATAATAGAAAAATATGGATTCCTTGGGGGATCATCAACTGCAGCTCAGGTTACACCAATGATGCATATTAATATAAGTGGTAACCCAGCTTCATCTATAGATAAAGAGATTCGTAGAAGGCTTATAAATTATGGATATGGTGCAAAAGATTCAAGTGGAAATGACGGATGGTTTAATCCGGAAATGATGAAATTTGTTCTTGAGGAAATGTTATTAGAGTATAATGTTTCAATTTTGTATGATACTTTCTTTTTAGACAGTATAGTAGAAGACTATACGATAAAAGGTGTGTTAGTTCATAATAAATCAGGAATAAGTGCAATAATTGGAGAGGTTGTTATTGACTGTACTGGTGACGCTGATGTAGCATTTTCTGCGGGAGTACCATGCTTTATTGGCGATGAGAGAACAGGCAAGAATCAGGCAATTTCTTTAAGATTTATGGTTGGAAATATTGATCTTATAAAATTACAGTCATTTCTTGAAGATCTTGGCCAAAATTGGGGCTTGGACTACCCGCTTATTGAAACTGCAATGGTATGGAATAGTAATTTTCCACTTGAAAGTGTTTTTAAAAAAGGTCTTGATGACAAGGTTATTAATTATGAAGATGGAGTTTATTTCCAAGCATTTTCGATACCAGGAATGCCCGGTGTGATGTCATTTAATTGTCCAGAGATACCGTCTATAAAGGATGCTCTTAATGCAAAAGAAATATCTTATTCATATCAAAAAGGCAGAGAAATGATACAAAGACTTTATAAGTTTTTAAAAAAATATATACCAGGCTTTGAAAAAAGTTATATATTATCTGTTGCCCCTATGATTGGGATTAGAGAATCAAGAAGAATAAAAGGAAAGTATATTTTAAACATTGATGATTATAATAATAGATCAAAATTCGATGATGCAATTGCGAAAACGGCGTATCCAGTCGATGTGCACGGTATGAAAACCGAACTTAAGATTCTGCCTATAGAAAATAATGAATATTTTGAAATACCATTTAGATGTCTTATTCCACTAAATATAGAAGGATTATTAGTTGCTGGAAGATGCATATCTTCAACTTTCATAGCGCAATCGTCAATAAGAATACAGCCAACGTGTAGAGCAACAGGAGAAGCGGCAGGTATTGCTGCTGCATATAGTATTCAAAAAGGCATAAAGGTCAGCAAGATAGAAGGGTGTGAAATTAGAAAAATTATGCGTGATTATGGCTATGATATATAAATTTCAAATTTGAGAGGTAATATAATATGTTCGAAAATATAACAAAACAAGATATTGATGGGATAATAAAATTATGGGAATATAATTTTGATAAAAAATATTATATAGATAAAAACAGATTCATAAAAAATGTCTTTGATGATATTGATTTTTATAGTGATGGTTCATTTATTTTAAAAATTGACAACAATGTTGTTGGGCTTATAATAATAAAATTGAATAACAGAAATATTGAAGAGTATGAAAATTGTGCATGGTTGAATATATTGTTAGTTGACAAAAAATTTAGGTATCATGGTTATGGAATGTCACTTTATAAACTCTCAGAAAAAAAACTGATAAATTTGGGAGTTAGAAAAATCTTACTTGGCGGTGATATAAATAATTTCTTTTCTGGCATTCCTGAACCATCTCATGAAGTAGAGCGATTTTTTAAAGATTTGGGCTTTCAATTAAATGAACCACACTATGATTTAATGGCGGATGTTTCGAAATTAGATTTTAGTAAACTTAATGTTAAAATAAATATGGATAGCAGTTATATAGTAAAAGAATTTCGATTAAGTGATATTGATGCTCTTAATAAATTTTTTGATAAGAATTTTCCAGGCAGATGGAAGCATGAAATCAATAATTATATCGAAAATAATGGCGATTTCCGAAATATAATATTAATGTGGTGCGACAAAAGTGTAATAGGATTTTGTAAGATAAATGTGGATGCAACTGGAAATGGATCGCTTGGGCCAATAGGCATTGACATAGATTATAGAGGTAAAAAACTAGGAAATAAATTATTACTTGAATCACTTAATCTATTGAAAATGAGGGGAACGAGAAATGTTATTATAGATTGGACAATTCTTAAAGAGTTTTATGGACAATTTGGATTTAGGCCATATAAATTTTATAAAAGTGGATTTAAAGAACTGGGGGGTAATAAATGAATAAAAAAGTAATGTATATTCCGCTTGATGAAAGGCCTTGCAATTATATTTATCCTAAAATGATAATGGATATAAGCGATATAGAAATGATTGAACCTCCATTAGACATGCTGGGTAATAAAAAAAGTGCAGCAGATGTAGATAGACTTAAAGATTGGATGATAGATAACATCAACGATGTAAGTCATCTTGTTGTATCAATTGATATGTTATTATATGGAGGGATTGTTCCATCTAGACTTCATAAAATGACTTTTGATGAGTGCATTAAGAGACTTGAATTAATCAAAGAGTTAAAAACTATGAATAGAAACTTAAGAGTTTATGGATTTAATCTTATTATGAGATCACCATCATATAATAGTTCTGACGAAGAACCAGATTATTATGAGGATTATGGTGAGAAAATATTTCAATATGGGGTTTTATCTGATAAATTAGAACTTAATGTTGCAGCGGATGAAGATATAAGTGAATATAATAAAATTAAAAATCAAATTCCTATGGATGTATTAAATGATTTTTTAAACAGAAGACGTGTAAATCATCTAATAAATTTGAAAGTTGTTGATCTTCTAAAAGAGGGGATAATTGATTTTTTGATTATTCCAATGGATGATTGTTCGAAGTATGGGTT
>JASBVU010000353.1 GCA_029960905.1 Thermoanaerobacterium sp. | reverse complement strand
CCCGCAAATTATCTTCCTGATACTCCAGGAAGAGGTTCTTCTTTGCTTAACATAAACAATATAAAAATTGGAATTATTAATTTACAAGGCACGGTATTCATGCCATGTAACAACAACCCTTTTTTTGTTGCTGATGAAGAAGTAAAGGCGTTAAAAGAACACACAAACATAATAATTGTTGACTTTCATGCTGAAGCCACATCAGAGAAAATAGCTTTAGGTCATTATTTAGATGGGAAGGTATCGTGCGTGTATGGAACACATACACACGTTCAAACAGCCGATGAAAAAATATTGCCAGGTGGTACTGGATATATAACTGATGTAGGAATGACAGGTCCGCATGATTCTGTTTTGGGAATGGATAAAGATAAGATAATAAGAAAATTCACATCTTCTCTGCCTGTTAAATTTGATATTGCAAAAGGTTCTGCCCAAATAAATGGATTGGTGATAAAATTAGATGAATCTACAGGAAAATGTATTGATATTTACAGAATAAACAAAAATTATATATAAGTTTCAATTTAGAAGGATTTTTAATTTTTTTGTAGAATATAGATAATGTATTCGATATATTAAAAGGGGGATATACGATGGAGGTTTTAAAGGTCTCAGCAAAATCTAATCCAAATTCAGTAGCAGGTGCACTAGCTGGCGTACTTAGAGAGCGTGGTGGAGCTGAAGTACAAGCAATAGGGGCAGGTGCATTAAATCAAGCAATAAAAGCAGTAGCTATAGCAAGAGGTTTTGTTGCACCTGGTGGTATCGATTTGATTTGCATACCAGCCTTTACAGACATTGAAATCGATGGAGAAGAACGAACAGCCATTAAGTTGATCGTAGAACCAAGATAAACAACCTGCAAAACAGGTTGTTTTTAGTTTAACATTAGGAGTGGAAATAAATGTTTGGTGATTTACATATACATACTACTAAATCAGATGGAATGCACAAACCAAAAGAAGTAGTACACATGGCAAAAAAAGTTGGTTTAAGTGTTATTGCAATTACAGATCATGATACATTAGAAGGAATTGATGAAGCTATAGATGCTTCAACATCTCTTGATATAGAAATAGTACCTGGGATTGAGCTTAATTCATATGATGGAAAGCAAGATGTACATATACTGGGATATTTTATCGATCATAATAATAAAGATTTCTTAAAAAGACTAGTAGAAATTAGAAATTCCAGAATCTCTCGTGCAAAACTTATGATTCAAAAACTTAATGAAATTGGTGTTAACATAAATTATGATAATGTATTAAAATACGCCAAAGAATCATATATAGGCCGTCCACATATTGCAAAAGCAATAGTTGAGGCAGGATATTCGAAAAGCGTAAAAGAATCTTTTGATAAATACATCGGAGAAGGACAACCGGCCTATATTGAAAGGTATAGGCTTCATCCATTTGAATCTATCAAGATGATAAAAGATAGTGGCGGCATACCAGTACTAGCACATCCGGGTCTTCTAAAAGATAAAAAAATCATTAGCCATCTTATTAAAAATGGTTTAAATGGAATCGAAGTTTATCATTCAAAACATGATGAGAAGGATACAGAGTTTTTTAAAGATTTTGCGATAGAAAATAATTTATTAATAACCGGTGGTTCAGATTTTCATGGAATTGATATAGATGGAAGATATTTATTGGGTACAGTAAAGCTTGATTACAAACATGTGTTGAAACTTAAAGAAAGTATTAAATAGTAGAAATAATATCAAAAATAAGTTAAAATAATAGATATATTGTAGGAGGTGGAACTATGAGATTATCGGACAAGGCTCTTGACATTAGCCCTTCATTGACATTGGATATTACCGCTAAAGCAAATAGAATGAGAAAATCAGGAATAAATGTGATTAGCTTTGGTGCGGGAGAACCTGATTTTGATACACCTGATTATATAAAGGAAGCAGCAATTAGTGCTATAAAAAAAGGTTATACAAAATATACACCTACTTCAGGTATTTTAGAGTTGAAAGAAGCAATAGTGCAAAAATTAAAAAAAGATAATGACTTATCTTACGATGTTTCTCAAATAGTGGTCTCAAATGGTGCTAAGCAAGCTATCTTTAATACATTATATGCTATATTAAACCAAGGTGATGAAGTCATAATTCCAGCGCCTTATTGGCTTAGCTATCCTGAAATGGTGAAGTTAGCTAACGGTGTTCCAGTTTTTATTAATACAGAAGAAAGAAATAATTTTAAGATTACTGCAGGACAATTAGAAGAAGCAATTAATGATAAAACAAAAGCAATTATTATAAATAGCCCGAATAATCCTACGGGAGCGGTTTACAATGAAGATGAATTGAAAAACATAGCATCATTAGCTGTAAAGCATAATATTTTTGTAATTTCTGATGAAATTTATGAAAAATTAATTTATAATGGAAAACACGTTAGCATTGCTTCTTTTAATGAAGAAATAAAAAATTTAACAATTATAATAAATGGTATGTCAAAAGCCTATTCAATGACAGGCTGGAGAATCGGATATTCTGTATCAAATCCTGAGATTGCAAACCTAATTAACAATATTCAGAGTCACACGACATCAAATCCCAATACAATAGCTCAATACGCCAGTGTTATAGCACTAAGCCAAGGTGATGAAACGATCAAAGCCATGGTTGGCGAATTTAAAAGAAGACGTGATTACATGCTTCAAAGAATAAGCAAAATAAATGGTTTAAAAGCCGCCGTTCCAGATGGTGCATTTTATATAATTATTAATATCAGCAAATTTATTGGAACTGAAATTGATGGAGTAAAAATAAACGGTTCGATTGATTTTGCTGACCTTCTTTTAGAAAAAGCTAAAGTTGCTGTAATACCATGTCTTCCATTTGGCAACGATAA
>JASBVU010000352.1 GCA_029960905.1 Thermoanaerobacterium sp. | reverse complement strand
GCTAAAAGACATAAAGAGGCCCACATTACAGGAAGTTGCATAATAGCACCGCATAAGTGACTATGCATCGCATCCCCTCGAAGTCTTGGGCAAGGATTACTGTCTCAGCTTTGCTTTGTCCACGTCTTAAGAGCTGACCCTTGACAGCCTCGCGTTCTGCGATGGTTAGGACAATTAAGCGGTGCAAAGGGTAAAAAAGAAATATGCATTTTGAGAAAATAAATTGTGATTTGAACATTGACAACAAGAGCTGGAATTGTCAGGTAAGAATTTTCACCATAAGGGCAGAGACCCTGCAAAGGAGCGTAGCTGACATCCACCTCATGGCAGGTAGAACGAAGGAATTAAGGACGAAGATCCTGTGAGACATGGGAGGGTAAACCCCATGAGAGAAGTGGAGGTATTCCGCCAGAATATGGAAATAACAAGTGAGGCTTATTAAGGTTACGCATTTAGAGGGAATATGAGAAAAAAATGATAATATAAGCCATAGAGGGTTCTTGTTGCAATGAGAAAATTGAAGAAAAACGGAGATATCGTGAGAAAATGAAAGATAATAGAGACCAGCTAATACTTGTCAAGAGACTTTTTAAAAAAGTAAAAAATTTTTTTAGTTAAATGCAGTATTTAAATTAATCGCACAACAACAAAGCCACCTAAAAATGGTAAAAAATAGCTGGCCTGAATGATAAAATTGAACCTTGACAACAAAATATTAAGCTGTTTTTCCCCGTTGCTGTAACGCTTTAAGAACGAGTAATTTTTTATGTTCTTCAGGTGTTCTTAACACAAAAGGGCTTTGATCTCTCAACACGGCAAAAATGATATATACAAGCTTATGCATTACAGCAACTAAGGCGACTTTTTTAGGCTTAGAAGCAAGCTTTTGGTTGTAATATTCAAATAGTACCGGGTTAAATAATTCCTTGTTGCATTTTTTTCGTACATTGGCCATTGCAGTAGTATATAATACTCTCCTGAGTATTTTTGAACCTCTTTTGGACATTTTGTTCTTAGAACTTTTGAATTGTCCAGAATCCTTTTGAGAAGGATCGATACCGAAGAAAGCAACAAGCTGTTTAGGACTCTTAAAAGCCGAAAAGTCACCTATTTCACCAAGTATTGTAGCGGCTGTTATAGTATCTATACCAGGAATTGAATCTAAAAGTTCAATTGCTTTGCCGACATAGTCAGGATTATTTGTAATAATTTTATGTATTTCATTTTCAATCTGTTTTAAGTGGTCTTGAAATGTTTTAATTAAAGTAATGACAGTGTTTAAAAGAACATTGCTGCTAGAATGTTTGATGAATAAAGGTTTAACCTCATTTGCAATCTCTATAAGCTTGTCGTATTTGTTCAAAGACCATTTTAAACCTTTACGGCTAGCCTTAGAGATAATTTCAACAAGTATATCCTTTGGAGCATTTAGTATATCTTCTGGTGTAGGATAAGTTGAGAGAATCTCAAGTGCAGTTTTAGATGCTATGTTTCCGAAGATGTCATTGAACCCTGGGAACAACTCGTCCAAGATAGCAATTAGTTTATTTTTGTAAGCAGTACAGTCATCGGAAATATCATAATATTGCCTGCAGAGATTGCGAATGTCTAATATGGCTTCTACAGGCGTATTGGTAGGCTTGAGTTCTCTAAGCCTGTAGAGGATAGCAATACGGTAAGCATCAACTTTATCATTTTTTACTTTCCTTACGTTGATATTTTTGATAGAATCAGTCTGGATGGGGTTAACTACAATAACCTCATATCCAGAGTTTTTGAGGAAATGGAAAAGGAGTCTATGATAGTGTCCAGTAGCTTCCATGATAATTATGGGTGTCATAGCGAACTCCTTTTCCGCCTCTTTTAAAAGAGAGCAAGCTTTTCTGAAGTCGGATATATTATGATGTACTCTCATTCTAGTGAATACTTTGTTGTCAGGGCTTAGGATGCACATATCACTGAAATTTTTACTAACATCAAAGCCAGCTATTGGTTGACTAGTCATAGTTATTAACCCCCTAACGAAGATATTTTGAAATAGGAAAATCCATTCCATTTCCCTGTAAGAATACAACCTTGCACGTGAAACGAGGAGCCAACGAAAGTTGGCCTCAACCAGCCAAAACGTAGAATCTTACACGGAATGGATTGATAGTCTCTATTACGAGTAATCTCTTTCATATAGAAAGAGTCTCTGGGAGGAAGTGCATCAAACTTCCTATTCCGCAAGATATTATACTACGTTGTCAAGGTTCAGGCCAACAAGTTGGCGAAGCTAAGACTAGAGATAATTACAGAAGGGCGCTTTTCCCTAGAGAAAAGCATATTTAAACGAAATGCTTGATTTCTTCCTTCTTCACTGAAGGGGAGAAGGAGAAATGTTAAATATAGGTAACTCATTCAGTATTTTATTACTGAATTGTTACAACTATATCTTACAAGGGAGGTTTTCAATATGGAAAAGGTGGTCAACAACGTAATAAAAGAGGACTTGAGGTGTTCTTTTTGCGGGAATACTCAGGAAGATGGTCACAGGCTTGTGGCAGGCCCTAATGTGTTTATATGTGACCAATGTATAGTTTCTTGTTTGATGATGTTACATAAGTTTGATGTTCAAGTGATAAACAAGCAAAACATAAAAAGATATAAGGTAGATCTGGGTGAAGACGTCATGCATGGTGGCAATGTCAGCAAATGTCCGAAATGTAACACCTATATAATTTACACAGAGCCATCTTCTTTAAAACATAGTTGCGATGATTAGCCATTTACGAGATGCAAATAAAGATCAAGAATGAGAGGAGCTTTTGTATTATGCTGCTAAGACATTTTATAAAAGAAAAAGACGCTGAAAATGTATATAAACTATGGTACAAAACATTTA
>JASBVU010000351.1 GCA_029960905.1 Thermoanaerobacterium sp. | reverse complement strand
ACTTCAATTGCAGATCAAACTAATCTTCTATCACTAAATGCTGCTATAGAGGCAGCAAGAGCAGGAGAAAGCGGCAAAGGATTTGCAGTTGTTGCTGATGAAGTCAGAAAACTCGCAAGTCAGTCATCGAAAGCAGCTAATACTATAGAACAGATAATAAGAGAAATACAAACTAATATAGATACAACATATAAAATTGTTGAAGATGCTACTTCATCAATAGAAGAACAAAATAAAGCACTGGACAAAACCATACATACTTTCTATGATATTCAGTCAGCTGTAGATTGTATTGTCAGTGAACTAAAAAAACTAAATGATTCAATGGAAAGGATATCGCAAAGTAAAACTAATATGATAACATCTATTGAAAATATAGCATCTGTAACTGAAGAAACGGCAGCATCTACTGAAGAAATCTCTTCATCTGCTGAAACTCAAAAAGAAGCGATAGATGAAATATCAAAATATGCAAAAGATTTAAATTCCATTGCTAACACATTAATGAGTGCTATTAATAAATTTAAGATAAGCAATTAAATTAAGAATAAATTAAGGGTCAAGAAATTATAACGATTAGATTTCTTGACCCATATTATTTTAATCTACTGTTGCCAATTTACAATTACAGTACCTGTACCAGATGATGGAACTGTATAAGTATGGTTACTACCACCTTCCCATGTTATAGTATTGCCATTTTTCTTTATAAACTTAAATTGTATTGTTGTTCCTGCTGGAACACTTACATCATAATACCATGTAGGATATTGATACACTACCTGATTGAACATTGGTCCGATTGCTTTTGACGTATCCCAGTTTCCCAACTCAGCTACATTACCAGTAAGATAAACATTCTCTCCATACACTGTATTTGCATTATTTACAACAAACCTAACACATACCTGATCGCCTGTAAGAATGTTAATATTGTTATAAGTATTGCTTGTAGCACCACTTGAAGTCTTTAACGATACATTATATTTACCAGGTGTCACTGAAGGAACTTTAACTTTTACCTCTGTATCATCCCAGGAAACAATAGTACCGGCCGTTGAACCAAACAAAACTTGTCCGGCTGTCGTGCCAAAACCTCTTCCATCTATTGTTATAGTTTGTCCCGCTTTTGTCATTGTTGGTCCAACATGCCCTATCAGCGGAGAATTGCTTGAACTTACATACTGCCATACTGCAACTTCACCAGCTCCAAGTGTAAATGATGTTACAGAACCATTACTTGCGACAGAAATACTATTACCATTCAAAAGTCCGCCAAGAACATCAGTATAAGTACCAGCAGGCAAAGCAGTATATAATCCCGTGATATTATAACTTGTAGTAAGATTTCTATTGATAGCAACAAGTGCAACATTATTTCCGAATTTTCTTTCGTATATATAAACATCATTGTTTATCCAACGTTGTTGAGTAGTACCATAAGCAATTGCAGGATTGGATTTGCGTAACGGAGCAAGTTTTTTAATTACATTATATGCTGTAGTCGCCGTATTGAATGATGTCATCATAGCCCTATTATAAGGATCTCCATTGCCTGTCATATACTGTTCTGTTCCATAATATATAGCAGGTACTCCCCGTGAAGTCAATGTAAATGCTAATGCTTGTTCAACTGGACGAGTAGAACCTCCATTATAGAATCTATCCATATCATGATTATCAATAAAAGTAACCATATCATTTATGAAATTATAATCAGATGCAGTTGATTGAATCATTGAATCAAGTCCATACATAGTATCTGTATTATCCCTAAATACCTGCCTCACTTTTTGAGAAAACCTAAAGTCCAAAAGACTCATACCACTCTCATTTGCAAAGTATGTGTTATTCGCATCAACTTCATTCGTTCCAAGGAACCACTCTCCAAATGTAAATACGGGCCTATAACTCAATATGCTATCCATAAAATTTTTCTGCCATCCAAATGGCATATGTTTTACAGCATCTAAGCGTATACCGTCTATTCCCATATCAAGCCATACCTTAATTGCTGATTTTAAGTACGAATCGATAGTACTATTCTGTTGATTTAAATCTGCTAAATCAAATAGGTTGCGATAAATACCATCTTCATAAGATGAAAAATCTGTTCCTCCATAATGATGAAAATATCCGTTTGTATCGTTTGTATACCCACCAAGCAATGTTCCATTGTCGTATAGCCTTCCATTTTCAGCATAAGTCGGATCGGTTTCAGATGCAGGTGAAGTATGATTGGGTGCAAAATCAATAATTACTTTTATGTTATGGGCATGAGCTGTATTGATCAAATTTTGGAAATCAGTAAAGCTTCCAAAGTATGGATTTGTTTTCTTGAAATCACGAGCCCAATAACCATGGTACGATGTACTTCCACCAAAAGTCGAATCAGGTAAGACTGCATAAATATTTTCTACAGGCTGAGATATCCAAATTGCTGTTACACCCATGCCTGTTAGATAGCCATCATTTATCTTGTTGATAATACCCTGCCAGTCTCCGCCAAAGTACTTTTTTAAACTTGTATGTGTTGGATCATACAAGTCACCAGTTGGATTGTTGCTGGTATTTCCATCCAAAAATCTATCAGTGACAATCTGATAAATTACATCTGTCGAATAATTGACAACATTACTTACTGCAGTATCAGAAGCTGCCTGTATTGATGCTGTTAATCCAAAAACAAGTGTAAGCGAAAGCATTAATACTAATAATAATTTAAACGTTTTTTTCATGCAAAACCCTCCTTTTTAATTATTTTTTTGATCAGCGAGTTGTTTAATAATTTATTGGTTTTCTCACTCCTTTCTATAATAAAAGCAATCGATATTATTAAACAAAAATACTTTTATACCGGTTGCATGTTGTCTATAATTTTAAATTAA
>JASBVU010000350.1 GCA_029960905.1 Thermoanaerobacterium sp. | reverse complement strand
CATTTTCGCCAATATAACCTGCCTCTTTAAGATGCGGTAAACTTAAGTCTACAATTCTCTCAATAGGACTCATCTGAATGTAGTGTTGATTCATCCAATTCAACTTTTCTATGTCAAAAACAGGATTAGCACTGTGGATTTTATTAAAATTAAATTTTTTAATTATATCATCTTTAGACATCAATTCCACATTGTCATCTGGAGACCAGCTTAAAAGCGACAAAAAGTTAAACATCGCTTCAGGTAGATACCCCATTTCCCTGTATTGTCCAATGTAGGTATTGCCATGCCTTTTAGAAAGTTTAGTCCTGTCAGGCCCCAAAATAAGTGGTGCATGGGCAAATACAGGTGGCTTAAAGCCAAGTGCTTCGTAAATAAGAAGCTGCTTAGGGGTGTTATAGATATGATCTTCACCTCTTATGACATGGGTTATTTTCATAAGAGTATCATCTACAACAACTGCAAAGTTGTAAGTAGGCATCCCATCAGATTTTACTATTATCATGTCTCCACCAAGCGTATCTGACTTAATTTCAATTCTTCCTTTTATCATATCATCAAACTATATTGTGACATCATCAGGAATTACAAACCTTATGGAAGGTTTCCTGCCTTGGCGCAAATACTCTTCTTCCTGTTCTTTCGTCAAATGCCGACATCTTCCTGAATACCTTGGTATATCTCCTCTTTTGACAGACTCTTCTCTGTCTTTGTCCAGTTCTTCAGGAGTACAGTAACATCTGTAGGCTTTGCCTTCTTTTATAAGTTTTTCTGCATATTGATTGTATATGTGAAGCCTTTCGCTTTGCCTGTATGGTCCGTATTCACCAGGTTTATCAGGTCCTTCATCCCATTCTATGCCAAGCCAGCTTAACTCTTTAAATATTAGCTTCTCGAAGTCCTTCGAAGACCTTGTTAAATCCGTATCCTCTATCCTCAATACCAGCTTAGCGCCTTCGCTTCTTGAAAATAGATAATTAAACAATGCAGTGCGAATATTCCCTATGTGAATAGCACCAGTAGGACTTGGTGCAAACCTAACTCTTTTTTCCATATAGCCATCTCCATCTTTTGTATTCATCATATACATTATACAAATTTTATTTCGTACTTACAATATGTTTTCATAAAAACGGCAATTTTATATAGTCTCATGCCTAATGTAAGTAATGCTTAAAGCAATAAAGGGATAGTTTCCTATCCCTTTAATCATTCAACCGTCATGTGATTTACTTTAACAGATGGAATGCTTGTAAGCTCTTTTGAAAATTCGTTTATATACTTTTCATCCCCTCTGACATTTAATGTTATAAGCCCATTATCGTCGCTGTCGTCATGTATGCCAAACCTAGCTAATATGTTTTGCCCGTGTTTCGTCAATACTTCTTGCACCTTTGGTGCAAAATCCGATCTTTTATCGACAGAAATGCCCATTATGTAAATAGACATTAAACCACTCCTTTCTTACTTTATTTTTTTGTTATTCTTAAAATATTATGCAAATAAAAAAGGAGCATTTAGCCCCTACATATTTTCACTAATCAATTCTTTGACTTTGTCTACAACTTCATCGTATTTTAATTCTATCGGCTTTTCTTCTCTTCTTAATTTTAGCTCAACAATATTGTCTTCCGCTTTCTTCCCTACCGTTATTCTAATAGGTATGCCTAACAAATCAGCGTCATTAAATTTTACACCAGCTCTCAAATCCCTGTCATCAATCAAAACCTCAATTCCTGCTTTAGATAATTCATCGTACAATTTCTCTGCAAGATCTCTTTGTGCATCATTTGACACATTTACAGGTACGACTATGACGTGATACGGCGCTATAGACATTGGCCAAATGATGCCTTTGTCATCGTGATTCTGTTCTATGGCAGCAGCCGCAATTCTGTTTAACCCTATGCCGTAACAACCCATTATTATAGGCTTTTCATTGCCGTTTTCATCTATATAATTTGCACCTAATGCATCAGAATATTTTGTGCCTAATTTAAAAATGTGTCCTACTTCAATTCCTCTGTCCAGTTTTAAAGGACTGCCACATTTCGGGCATTTATCGCCATCTACAACTTTTCTCACATCTGATACTACATCCGCTTTAAAATCTCTTCCGTAATTCACATTTTTCAAATGGTAGTCTGTTTCATTAGCACCTACGATGACATTCCTCATTAAAGGTATTTCCGCATCTGTTATAAGCATTACATCGCCTTTAAGACCAATAGGGCCTGCAAATCCCACATTAGCACATGTCACTCTTTTTACGGTTTCTTCATCAGCTAACTCAACATCATTTTCGTTTACTTTCAGAAGATTTGCCAACTTCACAGGGTTCACTTCCCTGTCGCCTCTTATAAGCACTGCAGCTACCTTATCCTTGTATTTATATATCAATGTTTTGACGAATTTTTCTGCTTCAACATTCAAATATGACACAAGTTCATCAATCGTCTTGACATTAGGCGTATAAATTTTTTCTAATTGTCTCACTTCTTCGTCACTTACATGCTGAATGGTGCATTCCGCCTTTTCTTCATTGGCAGCATAGCCGCAGTTGTCGCAATAGACAATTACTGCTTCTCCAACATTAGATGTCACCATAAATTCTTTAGAATCCTTTCCACCCATAGCACCTGTATCAGCTTCAACGACAGTGTACTTTAAGCCGCACCTGTCAAATATCCTGCAGTAAGCATCGTACATCTTATCAAAAGACACATCCAGTCCATCCCAATCGACATCAAAGCTGTAAGCATCTTTCATTATAAATTCGCGAGATCTCATGACTCCAAACCTGGGCCGCCTCTCATCTCTATACTTCGTCTGAATCTGATATATTGTCAATGGAAGCTGCCTATATGACTTTACATCATTTCTTATAAGGTCTGTAAAAAC
>JASBVU010000349.1 GCA_029960905.1 Thermoanaerobacterium sp. | reverse complement strand
GATGTCGTCATAGAATTAGGCGGTGAGGACGCCAAGATTACATACTTTGATGGTACTATTGAGCAGCGGATGAATAGCAGTTGCGCAGGTGGTACAGGTGCTTTTATAGACCAGATGGCATCTCTATTAAAAACTGATGCACAAGGCCTAAATGAGCTTGCCAAGAATTACAAAGTCATATATCCAATAGCTGCAAGGTGTGGTGTTTTTGCAAAGACGGACATTCAACCTCTTTTAAATGAAGGTACCGCAAGGGAAGATATAGCAGCTTCAATTTTTCAGGCAGTTGTAAACCAGACAATAAGCGGATTGGCCTGTGGCAGGCCTATAAAGGGCAATGTGGCATTTTTAGGTGGTCCTTTGTACTTTTTACCTGAACTTAGAAAAAGGTTTATAGAGACACTTAATCAAAGAGATGAAGAAGTTATCGTTCCTGAAAATTCTCAGTTAGCAGTTGCAATTGGTGCGGCACTTTCTGCAAAAAATGATGAAATAACTACATTAAAAGATCTAAGAGATAAAGTACATACGCTTCCATACAAAGTAAAAAATGATGTGGAGAGATTAAGGCCGCTGTTTGTGGACGAAAATGAGTACAATGAGTTTAAAGATAAGCACAAAGGCATTGATATTTTAAAGAAAGACATAAAAGATGCTAAGGGTGGCCTCTTTTTGGGTATAGATGCAGGTTCTACTACCACAAAGCTAGTTGTGATAGATGAGGATGGTGCAATTGTTTATTCTTACTACGGCAGCAATGAAGGAAATCCCCTGAACTCTGTCATAAAAGTTCTTTTAGACATATACGACAAGATGCCTGATGGTGCATTTATAGCCAATTCCACTGTCACAGGATATGGCGAAAGCCTTATTAAAGCAGCTCTAATGGTAGACATAGGTGAGATTGAGACAATCGCACATTACAAGGCATCAGAGCATTTCTTGCCTGGTGTTGACTTTATACTTGACATAGGTGGACAGGATATGAAGTGCATAAGGATAAGAGATGGCATAATCGACAGCATAATGCTCAATGAAGCATGTTCATCAGGGTGTGGTTCGTTTTTAGAGACATTTGCGTCATCTCTAAATATGTCAATTGATGAGTTTACGAAAGCTGCATTGTCGGCTCAAAACCCAGTCGATTTAGGTTCCCGCTGCACTGTATTTATGAATTCAAGGGTGAAGCAGGCACAGAAGGAAGGAGCATCGCTGGGGGACATATCTGCAGGGCTTTCATACTCTGTCATAAAAAACGCCTTATATAAAGTAATAAAGATAAGAGATCCGAAAGAGTTGGGAGAAAAGATAATCGTTCAAGGCGGCACATTCCTTAATGATGCTATATTGAGAAGCTTTGAGCTTATCACAGGTAGAAACGCCGTAAGGCCTCAGATTGCGGGGTTAATGGGTGCATACGGTGCAGCTCTTATTGCAAAGGAAAGGTACAGTGGCGGTATAAGTACAATATTTGCAAGAGACAAGCTTGAAAGCTTTACCGTAGAAGTGTCAAGCGGTAGGTGCAATAAATGTACAAACAGATGCCTTTTAACTATAAATAAATTCAACGACGGAAGAGTATTTATATCTGGCAACCGTTGTGAAAGAGGAGCAGGAAAAGAGATAACTAATAAAGATATACCAAACCTTTACGATTATAAATACAAGAAAATATTCGGATATAAGTCATTAAGTGAAGACGAGGCATATAGAGGTACTATTGGCATACCAAGAGTTTTAAACATGTATGAAAACTATCCGCTGTGGTTTACATTTTTCACAAGGCTTGGATTCAGGGTCATATTGTCTGACAGGTCTTCAAAGAAGCTTTATGAGTCAGGTATGGACACAATACCGTCAGATTCCGCATGCTATCCGGCGAAAATCGTCCATGGACATATAGTCAACTTGATAAATAAAGGCATAAAGACGATATTTTATCCGTGTATACCGGTTGAGCAAAATGTATTTGAAGATGCAGATAATCATTACAACTGCCCAATTGTATCATCGTACGCTGAAGTAATTAGAAATAACATGGATGTGTTGAAGGAAAAAGACATTTTATTTATGAATCCATTTCTGGCTTTAGATGACAAAGAGAAGCTTGCCAAAAGGCTTTACGAAGAATTGAGAATTTTCGGCGTATCAAAAGGTGAAGTGGAAAATGCCTTAAAAGAAGCATTTGATGAAGATAAAAGAGTAAAAGACGATATCGCAAGAAAAGGACAGGAAGTCTTGAAATATTTGCATGACACAGGGAAAAGAGGAATAGTCCTTGCAGGTAGGCCCTACCATTTAGACCCGGAGATTAACCACGGCATACCGGAGATAATAACGTCACTGGGTGTGGCGGTATTGACAGAGGATTCTGTAGCACATTTAGGCAAATTGGAGAGAAAGCTTAGGGTAGTTGACCAGTGGATGTATCACACACGGCTTTATGTAGCGGCAAGCTTTGTGGCTGACAGCGACAACTTAGAGCTTGTACAGCTTACATCATTTGGCTGTGGCATCGATGCTGTCACATCCGATCAGGTTCAGGAAATCTTAAGCTCACGTGAAAAGATATTTACGCTTATAAAGATAGATGAAGGTACAAATGTAGGCTCAATCAAGATACGCATAAGGTCATTGATAGCCGCTATCAATGAAAGAAAAGATGAGAAAAGAAGTAAGACTTCATATACAATGAAGAGAATACTGTTTACGGACGAAATGAGGAGGAAGCACACTATACTGGCACCTCAGATGTCGCCGATACATTTTAAGTTTTTGCAGGAAGCTTTCAATGTATCAGGGTACAACTTGGAGGTCCTTCCATCTGTAGATAAGCCGGCTGTTGAAGAAGGGCTTAAATATGTAAACAATGATGCATGTTTTCCTTCTATAATAGTCGTT
>JASBVU010000348.1 GCA_029960905.1 Thermoanaerobacterium sp. | reverse complement strand
TACCGTTTTCTTACAAAACATAGACTCTATTTTAGCTTTAAGAATTTCTGTTTAAAATATTAAACACTATAATAAACAGAAATGGCCCATCTAGGCCATATCAAACATGCATTTCATCATAATTAATAATATCTATAATAAAACATATTTCATCATCATTAATATTGATATAAAATATTGTTTTTATTTATAGTATCATTTTTATTATAATGTTTTATATAATTATTTGTAAAAATACGTTCGACAACACATCCAATATGTATTCCCAATTTTATTTTCTTCTCTCTATCTAAAAATACATTATATTTTTCAATATCTTTGACAAACATCTTATACGATTCTACAATTTTTGATGGATTAATGTAAGTTAGAAATTCTTCTAATGCACTTTTTATTTCTTTATATTCATAATCAACTAAAGAAATACTTTTTAATTTAATATCAAAATACTTTGTTAAATAATTTTTATCTTTTATAATTTCATCTGTAGATATGTATGGTATACCATCTATCATAGGATTCAATGCACCTATAATACACAAAATCTTGTTTTTCTTTAAAATGTCATAAAATTTTTCTGATCTTTCAGCAATATCATTATAGCCCAATGAATATATTTCCAAATCTCGTAAATCATAATTTGATTCAATATATTCTTTTAGTTTATCAGCAGTACCTTCTCCTGTGGAACATATTGTTATTATGCAACACTTTTTATTTTTATTCGAATATGTATCACCATAAATAGAATTATAAATTTCATCTAAGTCCTCGTTTAAAAAATATGCCTTTCTTGCTGCTTCAAGAACAATAGGTGTACTTACACTATCAATAACTCTTGTTTTTATTCCTGTCATTTTCGAAACAACGCCTGATATATTTTTAAGTGATCCCATATCAACTAAATACAAAATTCCTTTATCTTCATGAATTTCTTTAGAAATATTTATTATTTTAACTAATGCATCATCAACATTCATATCCAACGGCATATCAAAATATGCGACTTTTGTTATATTTAAAAGTTTATTTACAACATTAGCTATATTTTTTGCTGCACCATCTCCATGCATTAAGACCATTATCGAAACACTCTTTTTTTCATCAATATTTTTTATGCCAGAAATTAAAAACAGCGTTATGAATCCAATTTCATCTGGTGGAATATCAATTTTAAATTTATATCTAATCATTTTAACAATTTCTTCAGATACTTTAAACTCATCTTCATATTTATTACGTATTTCATTAAGTTTCGTGTTGCTTATCGGTAGTCCACTATTAATCCTTTTTATTAACGCTTCAAGATGAAAAGAAAATGCATATAAAAAATTGTCATTTAATTTTATATTTAACTTTTTTTCTGCAAATTCTTTTATATCCGATGAAACATTAATAATCCTTTTATCAACTAATTTTTCAATTTCTTTTACATTTGTCGATTTAAATTTATTTATCGTACTTCTATAGTATGAATCTATATATAAACCAATCCTGTCATTAATATCATTCTTATTATATCCTTGCTGTTCCAATAATTTATATCTTTCTATTATATGATCATATAAATCATATTTCTCAATTAATTTTTCATTACCGTCAGGTAATACTACTAAAGGATCCTCATGAATTATATTTTGTCTATAATTTTCATTAGATATCTTCATATTATCAGGTAATAAAGTAATATCAATTTTTAATTCTTCATTAGATATATTATAATTTTTTAAAAAAGCCTTCGCACAAAGCAATTGTATAGTTGATTTTAATTCCCCAACATTACCTTCAAACTTATAATTAATCAAAATTGTAATTACTTCTGGATAAATATAGATTCTCTTGTTTACTCTTTTTGCCTCATCTCTAAAAATATTCTTAATAATCTCAAATTTTTCTTCATACGGTCTATCGTCTAATCCAGGCATCATAATTATAATTGGTATTCTTCTTAAAAATGTCTTCAAGAGTGATGAATCTGGATTCTCAGAAGTAGCTGAAATAATCATTAAATTAGCCTTTCTAATCGCCGCATCACCAAGTCTATGATATATTCCTTTATCAATTAAATAAAAAAGCATTTCCTGACCTTCTGGAGGTAATCTGTGAACTTCATCTAAAAATAAAATTCCATCATTCGCTTTCTCTACTAGTCCTACACTATCTGAATCTGCACCTGTAAATGCACCTTTCGCATAACCAAAGAGATATGACATTAATAATTGAGGATTATTATAATAATCAGCACAATTTAAAGTTTCAAAACTACAAGGTTTAATCATTTGACACCTAAACTTATACATCAACTCAGCTAAATACGATTTACCCGAACCTGGTGGCCCTATTATTAGAGTATGTAACCCAAACGTTGGATATAAGATTGCTGCTTTTGCTTGCTCTACTTGTTTTTTTAAACTTCTATCATATCCAATTAAATTTTTAAAAATATCATTTTTAGAACCTTCATCTACTTCTTCTATTAATTTTATAAAATCTTTAAGATTTACACTTTCTTTGATAGGTTTGCCAATCAATTCTTCGGCTTTATCTTTTGTTAAGTAATAAACTGGTCTTGATATCAATTTTACTAATAAGTTCTCCCGTACAAGTTCATTTAATATGTAACTAATATTAGCCCTTGATATTCCAAGATTTCTCGATAAGTAATCAGCATTTACCCCATAAGAATGATTTTTTAATACATTATTTTTGTTAATATTATTAAGAGTATTACTAATATAATTAAAAACTTTTTCTTTGTTAGTCAATTTAAATACCCCTTTTCCAACACATATACACTATATTGATTAATGTATTTCTCTTCTATCTTCTTACAGAAAAATTTTAATATTACTTATATTATCAAAAGTATCAAGAAAAAGTTCTTGGAATATGTTGCATTATATTCTCTA
>JASBVU010000347.1 GCA_029960905.1 Thermoanaerobacterium sp. | reverse complement strand
TGTAAGGCTAAAATCAAAAACCTCCTTCAAATAGGTTGGTGACCAGGAAACTACTCCCCAGAATGTCATTTGACAAGCAATATCCACAAAGGCAATAGCCCAAAAACCTGGATATGTTAAAATCTTTCCTAATGGTATCTGAATTTTTTTAATGCTCTGAGCCGATATTTTGCGTTGTTTAATCTCATCCTCACATATGACCCCTAAAGAAAGTTCCTCTCCATAACTTTCTTTAATCTCAGCAATTGAAATATTTTTAACCTCTTCAGGGCGATCCTTAATAAGCCAGACAATTAATAATAGAGGTAAAATTCCCATGGCCGCTGACATGGAAATCACCAAAATAAGCTGCTAATTGAGTAGCTAAAATTGATGCCCATGCCGGAGTTAAAATCCAAGCCCAAGATAAACTACTCTGAGCTTGTGCCCTTTGACACGATGGAAACCAACGAGACAATATACGTGCGCTTGGAACAAACTCTGTACCGACCAAAATACCGAAAAGTGCATTTCGAATATACCATTCACTGCTCGAATACATGAATGCCATCCAAAAAGTAAGCAGGCTCCAACTAATTAGGGAAAATATTAATACTTTCTTGGCACCGTATTTATCACATAAAATACCGGAAACAAACTGAGAAGGTCCATAAAATATCATCATTAGGAAAATACCATTACCAACTGCATCATGTGAAAGATTGATGCTCTTCATAATCATTGGGATTAAAGCAGTGGTCTTAATGCGATCAAGGTACTGAATACTATATGCGAAAAACAAAACGGCTGCCACAAGGTACCGATACCGCCACCAGCTAGTTAACTTATCACCTTTTTCCATTTCTATTCCCCCAATTTTAAATTATTATAATATGTTTTAGCTACTTCAGCAATAGCTAGTAAGTTTTGCACAGGAGTAGATAACGGAATGGCACACTCTGGTCCAACTATCTCTATTCCAGCTTCTATAGCATATATAGTTTCCCTTTTTACATCCGATGCAGTGCCAGCAAACAATGTTTTAGGATTATTAATGTTACCAATCAAGGACATTCTATCTCCCACTATGTTTTTTGCCCTTTTTGCGTCCACTTTTGAATCAAAGTGAAAGGCATCAAAACCTGCTGTTATGATGTACTTTAAAAGGGTTTCGCTATTTCCACAAATATGCAGTATTATGGGGGCACCCAATTCCCTCGTCAATCTCTTATGCACTGGCAGCAGAAAATCACGGTAGCATTCGGGGCTAACTAGATCACCAGTAGCATGATCACCCCAAAGGATGGCATCTGCCCCTGCTTTTATCTGAGCCTTTCCTGAAAGTATTGAGGCCTTAAGTAGCACCTCAAGATATTTTCTGATTTTATCAGGATCAAGAATTGTATCGATAAGAAAGTTTTCCGTACCAACCAAATGATAAGACAAGGACCATGGTCCATAAACCTTACCTATGATGGCCACACGGTCACCATACTGTCGACGTAAAATACGTATTGCTTCGAGAACTGTATATATTGAAGGGCGTTCAAGAAAATTATCAGGTATGACAATTTGATCTGGATCCGTAATTGGATGGTCCGTATTTACCGGCCAGCTCTCTTTGGTACCCCAGTCCACCGGTACCCCAAGGGCAGCTGATTCTGTGTGGGCACCAAAAACAGGCATAATAGTATCATATCCCAATATTTCATAGCTAGTAGCTGCTAGTCTTGCCATCTTCTCCGGGTCAAGATGAGCTTCTGGGAAATACGCACCACACATTTCCATCAATTCAATTGTTACCACTGAGGTAGGGTTAGCTACTGGCGTTCTATCTACTCGCCCCCCAAAAAGTGCGGATAGAAAGCGCCTTTTGGGTGTCATCCATTCTTTTTCATTTTGCATTCTTTCAACTCCTTTTTAGCTCCTAAAGGGTACCCGAGCAGCAACATCAATTAACAACTTTATCCTTTCAGCAGTTGTTTCCGGAGCCATACCTCCAGCGGTTGACATGAGAAATTGCCCACCGGGTCCTATTTTTTTTATTATTTCCTCACATTTGGCAATAAATTCTATATTAGAGGCTTCTAGCATCTCCTTAATGGGATGAAGGTTGCCCATCACACATTTATTCAAAATGCCCCTGGTTTCAATAAGATCGTGACGGTATCCAACATGTACTACATTGGCATTTATCTCACCAATAATCCCTAGCAGATGCGGATAGTTATTCTCATTATGATAGACCCTAATTTCTGCTTCCTTAACATAATTAAAAATTTCTTTTAAGTAAGGATGTATAAATTCCCTGTACATGGGTCCGGAAACCATACCCGGAAAATGATCCCATATAATAACCCTTTTTAGTGGACCAACTATCTCCAACTGAGCGCTGATGTATGATTTCAGAAAGTCAGTAACCTTTCGTGCCAGAATATGGACCAAATCAGGTGTGTCAACCATGCCATAACTAAACTTATCATATCCTAATAATAATGCTGTAATCTCACCAGGACCACCACAAAACACATGACCATCTAGATAACCGAACTTTTCCACCCATTGTTTAGGAAGATGTTTTTTAAAATATTTAAGGTAATCTAAAACTGTCGATGTATATGGAGCAAGACGTGGATCGGGCACATGAAAAGTTTTGGCCTGGCTAAGATCATCTAGCGCTGGCTTTCTGATATGAGGCGGACTGTAGTCTAAAAATTCAACCTCACATCCCATAGCACCCAATTCTGGTATAAGACCAAGATCTGGCCAGATTCCAGGTACAGTAAAGGTGTCCGGAAAATGTTCATGAAAAAATATTTGTGCTTTAAGCATTTGCTCTGGGTTTGCATAATATTGGTCATCGGGTATCCCGGCAAATGGAGCATAAGTCTGACCAATAGTCCATAAGCATACTGGAACCCGGGAAGGAA
>JASBVU010000346.1 GCA_029960905.1 Thermoanaerobacterium sp. | reverse complement strand
AAACAAAGATGTAGACGACTATTTCAAACTGTTGATGAAATTTGACAATGGTTTATCTGCACAGATAGAAGTGGGAACATTTTGCCTAAAGCCGTTACCGAGATGGTTTGTGGGTGGAAATAAAGGGACATTGGTAGTAGATGATTTTGAAGGGCATGGTGAAATTGTCAAGCTAAATAAGCTTGCCGACAAATTTGATGCGGAAATAGTAGAGACAACAGCAGGACCGACGCGGACATTTGCGCCGAGACCAGAAGAAGTAAAAGATCATTTTGAACTTCCAGATGTATACACAGAGTGGATAGAGTTTTATGCAAATGTCCGCGATACGATTGAAGGAAAAGCAGAGCTTATAGTAAAACCAGATGAAGTAAAAAGAGTTTATTCAATAATAGAAGCTGCATTTAAGTCAAGCGAGCTAGGGAAAGCTGTTGAGCTATAAAATAAAATCTATAAATCATGAATAATATGTACAAATAACAAATACGATAAATTTTGATGGGAAAGGAGGAGACACATGGAAAATCGCATTTCATTAAACGGCACGTGGCAATTCAGAGAAGCGACTTCAGATGACTGGCTTGAAGGTAAGGTCCCCGGCTGTGTTCAGCTTGATTTAATGGCTCAAAACAAGATTAGCGATCCGTTTTATCGCATGAATGAAATTGAATGTCACAAATTAGAGGATAAAGAGTGGATTTACAGAAAAGAATTCGATTTTGAATTTCCTGATGAATTTGACGAAATCAAGTTGGTGTTTGAGGGAATTGACACATTGGCGGATATTTACTTTAACGGAGATTATTTAGGTACTGCTGAAAACATGTTTATTTCCTATGAATACGATGTGACTGATTTGATAAAAGAGAAAAACAATGTTTTAGAAGTGTATTTTCAATCTATAATAAAGACGATAAGAAGCACTGAAAAAGACAGTCCTTTAAAACTGGAATCATCGTTTGAATCGGCAAGACCATACATTAGAAAAGCGCAGTATTCATTTGGATGGGATTGGGGTCCCAGATTGGTTCAAGTTGGGCTGTGGAAGGATGTATATATATCTGTCATAAAAGATGCAGTGATTGAAAAACCGTTCTTTTACACGGAGCAGTTGAAAGACGGTGAAGCTTATGTGAGAGTTTCTGCTTCTGTATCGTATTTTACTGATTTCGACTTAAAGGCGGAAGTCACGATTTTATACGATGGAGAAGTATGCGGTAGAAAAGTTGTTCCAATTGTATACGGTGAAATTGATGCGGCGTTTAAGATTGATGAACCAAAACTGTGGTATCCTAATGGTGTAGGGCCGCAAAATCTTTACGACATTTGTATAAAGCTTACAATGGCAGATGTGGTGGTTGATGAATTAAGTTTCAGATCAGGCATAAGAGTTGTAAAACTTCTTCGCGAAAAGGACAATATTGGTGAAAGCTTTATCTTTGAAATAAATGGAATTAAGATTTTTGCAAAAGGGGCTGATTGGATACCTGCAGATAACTTCTTGTCGCGAATAACCAAAGATGACTACTACACATTTATAAAGCTTGCTAAAGATGCTAACATGAATATGTTGAGAGTCTGGGGTGGCGGTATTTACGAGGATGAGGCTTTCTATGATGCGTGTGATGAAATGGGCATAATGGTTTGGCAGGATTTTATGTACGCATGTGCACAGTACCCAGATCAATTGGAGTGGTTCCAACAGTTGGCGGCTTCTGAGGCTCAGGAAGTTTTATTCAGGTTGAGAAACCATCCTTCTATTGTATTGTGGTGCGGAAACAATGAAAATAACATGGGATTTTATTCATGGTGGGGCAATGGTGATCCAAAATATTTAGGAAATTACGTGTATAAAGAGATACTTCCGCAAATATGCAGAAGATATGATCCTTCAAGACCTTATTGGGTATCAAGTCCATACGGTGGAGTAGATCCCAACAGCCAATTTGAAGGTGACAGACACCATTGGAATGTGTGGAGCGGATGGGCTGACATAAAAGAATATCTTGCTGATGAAAGCAGATTTTAAGCGAGTTTGATTTCAGTCTATGCCTGACTGGCGACGATTTTGTCGTACACCAATGAAAGACAGGAGTATTTAAGTCCTGTTGTTGTATCACCAATAAGCAGGTAAGTGGTATGGAGAGGCTTATAAGGTACATGATAAGTGAGTGGGCTTTCCAAAAGATTTTAAAAGCTTTGTGTATTTGACACAGTTCAATCAGGCTGAAGCCATAAAAAAGGGCGTAGAGCATTGGAGAAGCCGCAAATTTAAGACGGCAGGAACGCTTTATTGGCAGTTTAATGATTGCTGGCCAGTAGCAAGCTGGTCTTGTATAGACTACTATAAAAGGAAAAAGGCTCTTTACTATTATTCTGGCAGGTTTTTTGCAAATGTTTTGCCATATATCGTAGAGGAAGACGGCGGAATAACGATTTACGGTATAAGCGATTTACAGCAGGATGCAGAAGCTCATGTGAAAGTATTGTGCTACAGCCTTGACGGCGAGAAAATGTGGGAGAGAAAGTTTAATACAAGGTTGATTGCCAACGATGTTGTAAAAATAGCACATTATGATGAGCGCGAGATTGCTGAAGAATACGTGCCTTATGTGGTACCTATTGATGCATCCCACTGTACACTTCCTGTGGAGAGAAATTGGAAACTATTAAACAGCGTTGTATACGTCAGGATGACTGTCGATGAAAAAATATACGATAATTACTATGTTTTTGATAAATTTAGGAATCTTAAACTTACAAAACCTAACATAACATGCTATGTTGAAGGAAATGACATAACTCTTTCAACTGATGTACCTGCATTTGGAGTGTTTGTCGATACAGAAAACGACGTCGATCTAAGCGATAACTGCCTTAACATGATACCTGGCGAAAAGTATACTTTAAAATGTTC
>JASBVU010000345.1 GCA_029960905.1 Thermoanaerobacterium sp. | reverse complement strand
CTTGCATTATAATGAACACTCGGAAATTCTCCAGGATTATTTCTCAAAGCTTGTATTTTCTCATTGTCCAAATTAACATTATCTGTTCTAAATACACGTAGTCCATCTGTACCTGTTGTATTAATAAGAAAGTCAAGAGCATCTATGCAATTATTCAGATATTTATTTTCACCTGTGTAAAATGATATAAGTAATTGTGGTATTATTGCTCTTGAAGTATCATCCTGATAACATGTACCCCATGCTTCCCAGGTCCATCTGATCATGCCATAATAAATATCTTCTTTTGATTGCATATATTCGAAAATGTAGTCTGATAAATTTTTATATATTTTTAAATATTTTGTGTTTCCATTCATCAAATAATATAAATAAAATGCGAATGCAATTTCTCCTAAACAATCTGTCCTTATAGTATTATTTATTTTTTGTTTCCCGTCAGGATAAACCTCTGATGAAAGGCCTTCAATTGCTCCATTCTTACCTTCGCTTAATAATATATCAGCATTATTAAACCAATTTATAGCATTTTTAATGCAAATTTCAATCTGAGATAAAAGTGATTCATGTTCTATATAATTTTTTACATAATACTCCTCTTCAATATCTATATTTACCTCTTGTTCAGATAACCAGCTTATTATGAATTTTATGATATTTTTAAATTTATCTTTCGGTGAAAAACGCGCTTTAATAAAATTACAAAGTCTAAAAGACGCAATCAACAGATTGTCTGGGTTTTCAAACCAAAGAGCTTGATTTTCAATTTTATCATCTTCCTTTGAGATAATTGCTAATTTATCATGTACATGTGCAGTTACATATTTAAGTATAACTGATTCTTTATTTGTCAAATGATTAACCGGAATAATTCTCGTATTGCATTGATCATCGAATATATCACCAAACTCAATAGAATTAATATCTATTTTCCGTGAAACATATGCAAGCCTTTCAAATTTAGTGAGTCTAATACTATCTTTATATACATTCCCTATGCTACCACAAAACTCTGCAAAAACTTTTTTCCCATTTCTTATCTCCTCTTCTATTATTACCCGCTGCTTAGGATTAAATATTAGAGGTTCATCAGATATACCGCCCAAAATTGCAATAGAATAATATCTATTAAGACAACCGGGGACAAGTTCCCCGGGATTAAAAAAATGATATCGTATTTTGTTTTTCTTAAATATCTCAATAATATCACATTTATCTTCTTCGGCAATAATTGCTACCTCTTTTTTAAACTCTTTTTCAGTCATAATAACACCAACTTTTGATTCATTAATTCTTTTTAATGTATACTAAAAATTTTATTTAAATCCAGTCATTACAATACCTTGAATAAATTGTTTTTGACCTACAAAAAATGCAATTATCATTGGTATCGTAAATAACACCGATGCTGCCATTAAAAGCTCCCATTGTTGACTATGTTGATACAAAAATGCCTGTAATCCCACTGATAGAGGATATTTGCTGCCATCAGTCAAATATATTAGCGGGCCCATAAAGTCATTCCAACCACCAATAAACGTAAAAAGCGCTACTGTTGTTAGAACCGGTTTTGACAAAGGCAACATAATCTTATAGAAAATCGTAAATTCACTTGCACCATCAATCCTCGCAGAATCCAGTAAATTATCGGGTATAGTCATAAAAAATTGTCGAATCAAAAATATATTGTAAGCACTGCCAAAAAAGCTGGGTACAATAAATGGTGTAAATGTATTTATTAGACCAAGTTTTGCCCAAATTATATAAATGGGTATCATTGTAACTTGACCCGGTAACATCACAGTAGAAAGTGCAATTCCAAATAATATTTTGCTCCCTTTCCAAGGTATTTTTGAAAATGAGTATGCTACAAGAGCAGAGGCAAATACTTGCCCAAACACGGGAGTAACAGCAAGTATTATTGTATTTCTCAAATATGTCATAAATGGTATAGAGGTATACGCTTTCATATAATTCTGCCACATAAATGGTTTCGGAATCCATTGCGGAGGAAACTTAAAAATATTAGCAGGTGTTTTAAATGACGTTGTAAGCATCCATAGAAATGGTATAAAAAACACTATACCAAATAATATTAAAACCGCATGTGGTAGAATAACTTTTCTAATAGTTTTCATATTTATTTTTCGTATTTTTTCCTTTATCATAATCATGATATTTCTCATCATATTCTCTTCCTTTCATTCTTTTATTCTCCTCCGTAATAAATCCATTTCAAGGAAGTCTTAAATACTATTACCGTTACAATAGCAACTATTACAAACAATATCCATGCCATAGCAGATGCATAACCCATTTTTAAGAAAATAAAAGCATTTTGATAAAGGTACAACGAATAAAATAACATTGAGTTTTCTGGGCCTCCAACCTGGAAATTCGTACCTGATGAAAACATAAATGCCTGTGTAAAATACTGAAAAGAACTTATCAATCCCATAATTAGCTGAAATAATGTAACAGGTGATATCGCAGGTATTGTAATATTAAAAAATTTTGCCAATGGACCCGCACCATCTATTTCTGCAGCTTCATATAGAGTTTGAGGAATGCCTTGTAATGCAGCGAGATAAATCAGTATCATACCACCAGCTCTCCAAGTATCCATCATAATCAATGACGGTTTTGTAAAACGAGGATCAACAAGCCACGATGGCTGCGGCAAATGTAAAAATCCAAGTAGCATATTTAAAATACCATATTGTGGATTTAAAATCCACACCCATAGAATTGAGCTTGCAACAATTGGCACGATGGATGGTAAATATTATATGGTTCTATAAATAGCCTGTCCTTTCACTTTCCAATTCAATAGCATTGCCATTAACAATGAATAAATTAATTGAACTGGTACACCAATTATTGTTATATAAATAGTATTATATAATGATAAATAAAATTTA
>JASBVU010000344.1 GCA_029960905.1 Thermoanaerobacterium sp. | reverse complement strand
GAATATTATTTGTAAGAAGCTTTTTTACAATCTCATAATGGCTGTCAGTAGAAGTGTGCACAAAAGCACAATCAGGCTTTAAAGCAATTGCTTCATCTATCGAAGTATATGTGCTAATTTTATAATTCTCTTTATATCTCATAAGCTTTTTTTCATCTCTACCTACGATACCAACTATTTCAAGCATATCTACATTGAATATAAACGGCAAATATGCCTTTTTGAATATATTCCCAGGTCCTACAATTATAGCTTTTAATTTCTTCACAGACTCACTATCCTTTCATTATTCATAGAAAATTTGTAAACAGGATTTCTTTTATGCATATTATATAATAAGTTAGACATATAACCAAGAAAAGAACATGACTTTTAAAAAATGAAGTACTTGCATTTGCATGAAATTTGTGATAATATTTAATTAATTATTTGTGAGAAAATTTAATAGTAAAAATGAGACAAGGGCGTTTCATTAATATATTTTGTGTGTATTAATGGCGTCCTTGTTTTGTTTATATTTTCCATTATTACCAAAAAATAAATGAAAGGGGATTTTTATGTCAGAAAATTCTTTGAAAAATATCTTTGGCGCCAACGTATTTAATGACGCAGTAATGAGAGAGCGCCTGCCAAAACAGACATACAATGCTTTAAGAAAAACAATTGACGAAGGACTACCTCTTGACCCAAAAGTTGCCGACGTCGTAGCCAATGCTATGAAAGACTGGGCTATCGAAAAAGGAGCGACACATTTTACACATTGGTTTCAACCATTGACAGGTATTACTGCAGAAAAACATGAATCTTTTATTTCTCCTACACCAGATGGTAAAGTCATCACAGAATTTTCAGGCAAAGAACTTATAAAAGGCGAACCTGACGCATCATCATTCCCTTCAGGTGGATTAAGAGCTACATTCGAAGCGAGAGGCTATACTGCATGGGATTGTACATCTCCTGCTTTTGTCAAAGACAATGTCTTATACATTCCAACCGCATTTTGCTCATATACAGGCGAAGCATTGGACTTAAAGACACCTTTATTGCGCTCTATGGAAGCATTGTCAAAAGAAGCATTGAGAGTTCTTAGACTTTTTGGAAATAACACTTCAAAAAGAGTTATAACAACTGTTGGTCCAGAACAAGAGTATTTCTTGATAGATAAAAAATTGTATGAAAAGCGCAAAGACCTAATCTTAACAGGTCGGACCTTGTTCGGTGCAAAACCGCCAAAAGGACAAGAAATGGAAGATCATTACTTTGGAACCATCAGGGAAAGAGTTTTCGAGTTTATGAAAGAACTTGACGAAGAGCTTTGGAAGTTAGGCATATCAGCTAAGACCGAACACAACGAAGTCGCACCTGCACAACATGAATTGGCACCAATATTTAACACGACAAACATAGCTACAGACCACAATCAATTGACAATGGATATAATGAAAAAAGTTGCTTTAAGAAACGATTTAGTATGTCTGCTACACGAGAAACCATTCGCTGGTGTCAACGGATCTGGAAAGCACAATAACTGGTCTATGAGCACAGATGACGGCTTAAACTTATTAGATCCTGGAAAGACTCCACATGAAAATGCACAATTTTTAGTTTTCTTGTGCGCAGTTATCAAAGCAATCGATGAATATGCTGATTTACTCAGAGTATCATGTGCTACACCTGGAAATGATCATAGACTAGGTGCAAATGAAGCTCCACCGGCAATAATCTCGATTTTCTTAGGCGATCAATTAACAGATATTTTGGAACAAATAGGCGAAACCGGCGGTGCTACAAATTCAAAGCAAGGTGGAGAATTAAAAATCGGCGTAACAACACTTCCTACGCTTCATAAAGATTCCACCGACAGAAACAGAACATCCCCATTCGCATTTACTGGAAACAAATTTGAGTTTAGAATGGTAGGTTCTTCATCATCAGTAGCAACTGCAAACTATATTTTAAACACGATTGTGGCAGAAGTTTTATCTGAAATTGCAGATAGACTTGAAAAAGCTGATAATTTTGATGAAGAAGTTCAAAAAATATTAAAAGAGATCGTCATAAATCATAAAAGAGTAATTTTCAATGGAAATGGATATTCAGAAGAATGGGTAAAAGAAGCTGAAAAAAGAGGACTTCCAAATATAGCTTCAACAGTTGATGCTATTCCTGCGCTTTTGAAAGACAAAAATGTAAAAGTTATGGAGAAACATGGCGTATTAAGCAAGGTAGAATTAGAAGCTCGCTACGAAATAATGCTGGAAAACTACTCAAAGACTATAAACATAGAAGCATTGACAATGCTTGACATAGCCAAAAAGCAGATTCTTCCGGCAGTCGTAAAATTCATTAAAAACATTGCAGATTCCATAAATGCAGTCAAAGGAACTGGATTAGACGCTTCAATTGACGCACAAGCTGATTTGTTGAAGGAAGTTTCTTCATTAACAGCCGAATTTAAGAAGAGAATTGATAATCTCGAAAGCGCTGTAAATTATGTATCCAATATTGAAGGGGATTCTTTTGCTGTAGCTAAATATTACAGAGATGAAGTATTTGCAAAAATGGGAGAGCTTAGAGAAATAGGTGACAAATTAGAAACTTTGGTTGATGCTGATATTTGGCCACTTCCAACATACGCAGACATGCTTTTCTACGTATAATCATATTAAAAAAACTATTGAGGTACTTACCTCAATAGTTTTTTTAATGTAAAATGCGTATAAAAGTTTAAATTATAGATCAATTACATTAGAACAAAAAAAGCCTTACTTCTAAAAGCTTTTTTCTATGGAGACGAAGAGACTCGAACTCTCGACCCCCACAATGCCATTGTGGTGCTCTCCCAACTGAGCTACGTCCCCGAATATGTATGGTGGAGGTGCGGGGAGTCGAACCCCGGTCCGAAGGCGTCACAGTAAAAGCTT
>JASBVU010000343.1 GCA_029960905.1 Thermoanaerobacterium sp. | reverse complement strand
TATGGTTGTTGATCCTCCATTACCTTTATTTGGGCCACAAGTGAATATTTCAGTTGATGGGAAGATTGATGATTGGAGTTTATTAGAACCATTATACAAAAAAATAAATAAAAGTGTTGAACTCTATGCAGCTATCAAAAATGGCAAGTTATACATGATGTTAAAAGGTGACATTCCTCTTAAAGATGCGTGGAATGATATTTTTATAGATGTTGATAATAACAGTGAGACAGGATATAAAAGTTGGGCATGGCCTGACTTAGGGGCGGATTATTTAGTAGAAAATGGTATTTTATACAAACATTCTGGTGCAGGCTGGAGTTGGGAAGAAATAGCTACTTCAGGTATTGAATATGTATACGGTGATGTATATAATGGAACAGAAAAAGTTACGGAAATGTCCATCAGTTTAAAAGATATTGGTGGAGATAATATAAAAAGTATCAGGTTAGCTTTTAATAGTGGTGATATATATTTACCAGAATCTAATAATTATACCAAAATTGTACCTCCATCAATGCCTCAAATAATAGTTGATGGTGGTGAAGATGATTGGGTTATGGTAAAACCTATAGCGGAAGGGCAAGGAAGATTGAAACTTCTCAAGGCTATTAGAGATGGTAATAGGCTTAACGTTTTGGTAAAGGGAGAATTGGGAGAAACAAACGGTATTTTTCTTGATGTAGATGACAATGTGAATACTGGAAGTATAATATGGGCATGGCCTAACAATGGAGCTGATTATTTGATTCTAAATGGAAAGGTATACAAAAGTACAGGTCCGGGATGGGCATGGGAACTACTACCAGGAATAAAGGATGATTGGATTGTAAAAGGCGATGTACTTGAGGCATCAATTGATTTGAGTGTACTAGAAAATGTCAATGATAACATGAAATTAGCTGTTTACATTGAGACTCCAGAAACGTTTTTGCCTGAAGCTGGCACAAAAATGGTAAAACCGTTATCGAGTTTAGGAGTAGATATAATTGTGGATGGCAATGATGATGAATGGAATGTTATAAGTCACGGAGTTT
This sequence comes from Thermoanaerobacterium sp., assembly GCA_029960905.1. Taxonomy (GTDB): domain Bacteria; phylum Bacillota; class Thermoanaerobacteria; order Thermoanaerobacterales; family Thermoanaerobacteraceae; genus Thermoanaerobacterium. Next base: position 1,893 of record JASBVU010000343.1, on the reverse strand, counting down.
TTAAAAGTGATACAAAATTTAAACTTTATGCAGTAGAAGACGATAGGAAACTTTATATAAGAATAGATGGGAGCAAGTTAAACAGCAACAATATTATCTATATAGATACAAATAAAGAAAAAGATAATTATGATACTATTTCATGGGAAAAGGGAAGAGCAAATTATAAAATAGAAAGAACTTCGCTATATAAATATAATAACGGAGAATGGACAAGATTGGGTAGAGTAAATGTGTATATAGAGAGTGAAAAAATCGAATATGAAGTTAATTTGAAGCAATTGGAGTTAGAAAAATCTTCGAATCTGAAAATTGCTGTATTGATAAATAATGCTATTTATATACCAGCACTACAAGAAGAAATGGCTATGATAAATACGTTTATATATAGGGATAGAGATATAAATACTTTTTATCCCTATGAGATTTTTGAAGTGCTCAATAATCCGTACATGGGTTTTGTATCCTGGGCAAAAGCAGGCGATACAGGTTACGAACAAACTTTAGCATATGTAGGATTAAGCTGGAGGGAAATTGAACCACAAAAAGGTAAGTATGCATGGGATGAAATAGAAAAACGATATTTGTTTGATGAATGGACTAAGAAAGGGGTTAAATTAGTTTTAAGAATCTATCTTGATGAACCAAGACCGGAAAGGAGCGGAAAAGAAAATTTAAATGACTTAGATATTCCGGTGTGGTTGTATAATGAGATTGGAGGCGATGGCACATGGTATTATAAAGAAGAAATTGGAGGCGGAGGGTTTAGTCCTAACTATAGTAATGAAAAATTAATCATTAACCATGAACGGTTAATTAAAGCATTGGGAGAAAGATATAATAATGACCCAAGGATAGCATTTATACAACTCGGTAGTCTTGGACATTGGGGAGAATGGCATACATGGCCACTTGGATCAGGTGAATTCCCGACTACAGAAGTTTCAGATAAATATGTTGAACATTATATAAAATATTTTCCTAATAAAATAATTGGAATGAGGAAGCCTTTTGATATTGCTGCGGATAATAAGATAGGATTATATAATGATATGTTTGGAGATAAAGGAGCTACTGAAGAATGGATTAATTGGTTTACACAAGGAAGATACGATGAATATAATGGGGAATACATGAAACCAATGCCTGATTTCTGGAAATATGCTTATTCTGGTGGTGAGTTTGCTTTTGGGAATGCATTGATGTTTTTAACCGATGACAAAATAGCAGATACACTAAGACTAGCGAGAATGAGCCACACTAGTTTTTTGGGACCATCTTCACCCTTAGATATAGGAATGATTGATGGTGAAGTTGTTGTCTCTGGGGAAAAGAAAAAGCCATTACCAGATGGACATCCGATAAAAGAAAATATTGATATTCTTCATAAAACGATGGGATACAGATTTGTTTTAGAATCTTTTTCTCACAATAAATATGTAAAACAAGGTGAGAAATTAAATATTAAGATGGTTTGGAATAACAGAGGTATAGCTCCATTTTACTATAAATGGCCTATACAGATATCTTTAGCTAATACAAAAGGTGACATAATTTACTCTTGGAATTTAGAAGAAGATATTAGAAAATGGCTACCTGGTATAGCAAGAGTAGATACCGATATCGTTATTCCAAAAGATATTGCTCCAGGAGAATATACATTTTTAATATCTATCAATGATCCAACTTTTAATAAACCAGGGATAAAGCTTGCTATTGATGGAATGAGAGGAGATGGAAGGTATACTCTTGATAAATTTGTAATTTTACCGGCGTCAGCGTCTAAACCTGAACCAACTTTGCCAGCAGAGCCAACTGAAGAAGTATCACAAGGCAAAGTAGTTGTAGAAAATAACACAACAACACTTACAATAGACGAAAACAAAGTAGCAA
>JASBVU010000342.1 GCA_029960905.1 Thermoanaerobacterium sp. | reverse complement strand
TAAGAGAATTACAGGAACTTAAGAGACAAGCCGAAAAAGCGGATTACCTTATCGAAAAGTTGAGAGATGAAATAGCTGATATGAAAGAGGAATACAAAGAATTGACAAGACTTTACTACAGTCAGACGTGAGATCTCGAAAATGTCATAAGAAATGATTTCAAATTTATTTTCTAAACAGATTATAAACCAGGAAGGGGAGAAAGTGAATGAACAAAAGATGCGAGAACATCTATAAAACTGCTAGAAAAAATGCTGGTATGACACAAGAAGAAGCAGCAGGACTTCTATTTATAAGTAGTAGGGCATTGACTGATTATGAGACAGGTAGAACAATACCATCTGATGAAACAGTATGCAGAATGATTGAAATATATCATGCTCCATGGCTTGGTTATCAGCACTTAAAACAAAGTACAGAGGTAGGAAGAAGATTTCTTCCGGATCTTAATATATCTGATTTAGCAAGGTCAATCCTAAAACTTCAGAAGGAAATAAAAGATGTAGAAAATATAAACAATGATCTGATTGAAATTGGCTGTGACGGCATCATAGATGATACTGAAAAGGATAAATGGGCTTTAGCAACAAAGGAAATAGACGAAATGGCAGGAGCTGCATTATCAGTTATATTTGCAAGATGAAAGGAGGATTTAAAAATGTCAATAAGACTTGCAATGCTTTTATATAAGTTATTTGGCATAACATCAACGTTAGAAAACGGACAAGTCAGACACGGAATAGAATTTTGGAAATAAAAAAAGGCCTTAAAAAAGGCACAAATTAAATCTTCCAAAAGAGAGTATACCACAATTTGTGGATACTCTCAAGATAAAAATGAAAGGGGATTTTTTAAAAATGGAAAATCAGGAATTAAAAATTATACATTTATATGACAAACAGCCAAAGGACATCAGTGTGAAGCTTGAAAAGAATACAAAGGGATATAATTGGGAAATAAGCTATGCGGGTGAGGATATAGAAGCGGTTTTATTTAAGATACGTGAGGCTAATAAAAAATTGCAAGAAGAATATGGAGGGGAGAAACAATGAGCAATAGCAAAGCAATAGACAATTATCAGAGGATAAAATTTTTGCTTAGCAATGTAAATGTAAAGAAAAGATTTGAGGAAGTTCTTGGACATAGAGCAGCACAATTTATAACATCTATATCAAACATAGTAAATGGTAACCCTATGCTTCGCAACTGCGATGCGAACTCGATACTGTCTGCCGCAATGGTAGCGGCCACTTTGGATCTTCCTGTGGATCCAAACCTAGGATTCTCTTATATAATCCCTTACCACACGAAAGAGGGTTGGAAAGCTCAATTTCAAGTAGGATACAAAGGCATTATACAGTTAGCACTTAGAACAGGGCAATATAAGAATATAAATGTAATTGCAATATATGAAGGACAATTAAAAGGATTTAATCCTCTTACGGAAGAGATTGAGTTAAATTTTGATAATAAGATTTCCAACAAAGTAATAGGTTATGCGGCATACTTCCGCTTAATAAACGGTTTTGAAAAGACTGTATACTGGCCTATAGAGAAGGTAAGAGCACATGCGCAAAGATTCAGTAAGACTTATAATAATGGTCCATGGAAGACTGACTTTGATGAAATGGCCAAAAAGACAGTTATTAAAAATACTTTGAGTAAGTGGGGAATACTCTCGGTAGATATGCAAACAGCTCTAAAATCTGATCAAGCCATAATACACGAAAGTAAACGTGGCGTTGACTATGAATATGTTGACAATCCAGAACCGGATGCTGAAGGAAATAATAATGTAATTGACGTAAATACTGGAGAAATCATTGAAGATGATAAAAGCGACAATGATTATGCAATAGAAGAGGATGAAAACCAGCAGATGGAAATAGATGAAGAAGATTTACCAGAATTTTTACAAGATGTTGAGGAGGACCAAAAATGAGATACGAGAAGATGTGGTACGACCTTAAGAGACATTTAATAACTGTTTACCGTGATGATATAGCAAAAGATGTGCTTTTAAAAATGGCAAAAATTGAATGTGAAGAATCCAAATCAGAATTCAAAGAAGAAAAGGATAATATAAATACATATGATTGATGAGGCGGTTTATTCCGCCTCTCTAAAAAACATTTTGAGCGGAAAAATATTCATATATACCCAGTTTAGTATATACTTTACCAAATTATTTTATACCTCAGGATGTGATTTTATGAACTACATTCAAGAGATAAATGCGTTTTATGATTGGCTAGTTACGAATCCAATACCGGCAGATGCACAAGCTCTTTGGTTTGCGTTAATGCATATCAATAACAAATGTGCATGGCTGGATGAATTCACGGTTGCCAATACTACGCTTTTATCAATACTCGGATTCTCCAGACAGCAATTAGACAGAATGAGAAATGTCTTAATTCAGACTGGACGAATTGAGTATAAAAAAAGAGAAGGTCGTCAAGCTGGTATTTATAAAATAATATCATTTATGCCTAATAATGTTACACAACCTGTTACACAAGTGGAGACACAACCAGAGACACAACCTGTTACACAAGTGGAGACACAAACCGGACACAAGTGTAGCACATTAAATAAACTAAACTATACTAAACAAAATAATATATCTTCTAAAGAAGAGGGCGCTGAAAGCTGCCCAATAGATAAGAGCAAGTTGAATAAATGGGAATTAGAAATTGTCTCTGCTTATGAGATAGCCACGCAATATAAATTTCTCGAAGAAGATTTCTTGCTTTTAAAAAAAACATTATCTTTTAGTACGCCTAGCCAGATTAAGTCAGGGATAACATCTCAAGTGCAATTGCATTTGCAAAAGCAGCAACCACCACCAGATTTCAAGTACATAGCAGAAGTTGTCCTTAAGGGTGCTTATGGCCGGCGTCCTAAACAATACAAGAAGCCAGAAGCAAAAGTAGAAGCAGGAGGTAAGGAT
>JASBVU010000341.1 GCA_029960905.1 Thermoanaerobacterium sp. | reverse complement strand
AAAGCGTGCGCATAGTGCTTTTGGCGAAAAAGGTGTATCGTTTCATGTGAAAAGGTAGAATAAGTGGTAAACGCTCCAATAAAACCTGTCATTATAAACAATTTAATATCATTATCAAAAAAATGTACAATCTTAGGGTTTGACAAAACATTCAAGAGAAATGCACCTAATACATTGATCACAAATGTTTCAATAGGCACCACAAACTCTCTGTTTTCCTTAATATGTCTAGATATTTCATATCTTAATATTGTTCCAAAAACTCCTCCAAGACCTACTAGTAACATATTTAGCATCAATTTTCTTCACGTCCTTTAAATATTTTTGCTGTCTTATCTCCTAATTCAAATCCCATAAATGACATAATAAATCCTATAAGTATTGACAGAAGCACATACGTTACTGCAACTGTCATTCTCCCATTTCTCAGTAGATCCATAGTCTCTTTAGTAAATGTAGAAAATGTAGTGAAGGCACCTATAAATCCTGTCGTAATAGCAAGCCTAATATTAAAATTTACATTAAATTCTTCAAGGGCTAAATTTGAAATATAACTCAATAAAAATGAACCAAAGATATTAATAAAAAAGGTTTCAATAGGAAATACTGTATGCAATATACTTTGGTAGTAAGTAGAAATTAGATATCTTAAAATCGCTCCGAAAAAGCCGCCTACTCCTATATAGATGTATTCCATGTAAATCACCCTCCATTTTCATAAGATAGTAATAAATAAGCTCCTATTGAGTTAGTATACCCAATAGGAGCCATTAGCATCATCGCATTTAATGGTGAGCTCCATCACCTTACAACAACAATTATATCACAGATTTGTTTTTAAAGTAAATATTTCATATAAAATTTACATTTTATTTAAAGTGTCAATTTTATTAAGTAATTCTTGGTGTAATTTTTGCAATTCATCTATCTTCTTATGGAGATCTTCTATAATTAGCTCTGATTTTAAGTTGACTTTATAATCATTTTTAGAGCGAATTCTGTCTTTTGCTTCTTGCCTATTTTGACTCATCATTATGATTGGTGCTTGAATTGCAGCAAGACATGATAAAATAAGATTAAGCAAAATAAATGGATATGGATCATAAGGATGTTTTAAAATAAAACTATTCGCAATGATCCAGGCAAAAAGCACAATTCCAAAACCTATTATAAAAACCCAACTTCCGGCAAATTCCGCTAACTTATCTGACATTCTGTCTCCAAAAGTTAAATACTTTTCATGTTCTTTTGAAACGTCTTTAGCAACTTTCTCATTAATAATCATATGAATAATATCTTCTTCAATCATTTCAGAGTCATCTATATCTTCTAATATAACTTTAATCAAATCCTTTTTCGAAAAATTCTTTGTCATATTTATCCCTCATTTCATTGTAAAAATAAATATTGGTTAAAATTTTATGTTGATAGAAATCAAACACATTACAAGACTTAAATTTCGCTTTTCGTTAATTTAATGATGGGCATCATACTTTGTCTAATTTTTTATATAACTTCACTTTGTATTGTATTAACTTGTCTAATATCCACTTCATTGTCATCATACAACACTTTGAAGAGGCTTTCTATTGTACACATTTTTTTGTTTTCTAAACTTTCTATAAACCTGTTTATATCATTATCAAAAAGCTTGAAAACAGCCAAAAAAGTATTGCCGTCAAAAGCAGATTCATTAAACGACGCACCATTATCAGTAAAAAATTTTAAAATATTTTTTATATTAATCTTGCAAAATGGTTTAAGTCTTATGTAAAATACATCTGTAAAACTACCGTTAAAAACTGAAATACGTTTTGACGTACGATTTGTTTTTATGTCGTAATTCAATAGTATATCTATTAAATCTGCAACAACTGAATCCCCTGTAGGCATTTGTCCTGCACCTTTTCCAATAAAAATTAGCTCTTTAAAACTGTCTCCTCTCAGTATAACAGCATTGTTTACATCGCCAACACTTGCTAGAATGTTGTTAGCTTCTATCAATATAGGCTCTACACTCGCATAGACATTGCCTTTCTCGTATTTTGCCCACGCAAATGGTTTAATCTTATAGCCCCATTTTCCGGCATAATATATATCGTCATATTTTATTTCATTTATACCATATCTCAATATTGAATTAACAGAAACATCAACATCAAATGCTTTTTTTATGAGAATCACAAGCTTATACAGAGCATCGAATCCTTTTATATCGTAATCCGGATTGCTTTCAGCATACCCTCGTTTTTGAGCGGATGCAAGTGCTTCATCATATTTCATTCCCTTTTCTATTATCTGTGTCAATATGTAGTTTGTCGTACCGTTTATTATCCCTCCTACGAAATTTATTTCATCAGTTATTTTGAGTCTCTCAATCTGATGTATAACAGGTATTGCTCCAGCGACACTTGCCTCAAATTTCAAAAATACGCCGTTTTCATCTGCCATTTTTCTAAGCTCGTCTCCATATTTTGCTATTAACTCTTTGTTTGCAGTAATTACATGTTTTTTAGAAATTATCGCCTTTTTTACGTAATCGTAAGCAGGATCAATTCCTCCCATTACTTCAATTATTGCACTTATTTCGCTATCACACAAGATTTCGTTAGCATCAGTTGTTAGTATTTCATCTACACCATTAACATTTCTCGGTTTATCAGGATGCTTCACTAGTATTTTTTTTATTTCAGGATAAAACCCCGTTTTTTGTTTTATATGCTGTTTTCTTGATGTGACTATTTTATAGACTCCGCTTCCTACTGTTCCAAGTCCCAACAATCCAATCTTAAATTCCATGTGGCATACCTCCTAAAAATTTTTGGCCCTCTTCAATGAGAAGAGGGCCAAAATGCGCCACTCCTCTCATCTCTCAGGTTTTTCCCTGCAGGATTTGGCACCAAACGCATATAAATGCCGGTTGCCGGGTTTCATCGGGCCAGTCCCTCCACCACTCT